>JBILMI010000027.1:0-18941 GCA_044375585.1 Luteolibacter sp. | reverse complement strand
CAGGGCCGTCTCCAGATTCCAGAAACTGAGCAAAAAAACACAACCACGGGCCCCGACCGACCGCAGCGCGCTGGCTGGGAAGAGAAAGACCACGCCAACGTGGATTTCATCAAAAGCCTACTGTTTGGAATCGGCGGCACCATCGTAGTCCTACTGCTCATGGTCCCCTTCCGAAGCAACCGCATAGGCGCCATGTTCCTCGACCGCGGTTGGGTGAACTATGCCGAAACTTTCCTATTCATTTGGGGCATCGTCATTCTTGTGATGAAATGGAAGAAAAACCAATACCAAGCCCAGGCCGCCCTGCTCCAACTCTTCCCCGAGCGCCTCGGCCGCGAAATCAACAGTTCGAATGTCGCAGCGTTCATCGACAATATTTATAAAACCCCGCTAACCCTACGCGATAGTTTGATCGTTAACCGCATCCGCAAAGCCCTCGAACTCTTCGAATTGCGCATCGATAACGGCGAGGTCGCCGCCTTCCTCTCGACCCAGTCAGACATTGATGCAAACCGCTCCTCCGGATCCTACTCGCTGCTCAAAGTATTCCTCTGGGCTATTCCGATCCTCGGCTTCATCGGCACCGTGGAGGGTCTCTCCATCGCGGTCGCTTCACTAGCCATGGGCGACACCTCGGATCCGGAGTCTCTCAAGGCCTCCATCGACAGCCTAACCGGCGGCCTCGGCGTCGCCTTCGACACCACGCTTTTAGGCCTGATTCTGAGTATGTTCATGAGTTTCCCTCTGTCCGCCGTACAAAAGAAAGAGGATGAAACTCTGACGCTCATTGATGCCTTCTGCACCGAGAAACTCCTGCCGAAACTCAACGACAGCCGCAACCTCGCCGCAGACAGCCTGCTCGAACAAGCCGAGAGCATTCCCCAACTAGTCTCCTCCCTGGCTCGCGCCCACGAAACCTTTCTTGTTAACCTGAACGACTCCACCAGGATGCTACGCGACACCGGCGAGATACTGCAGAGACGCCTCGATTCTCATCAGCAAGTCGTCGAGACATCCTTTACCAACGCGGTCGCCAAACTCAGCGAAACCAGCGGCGAGGTCTTCATCAAATCACATATCGAACTTTCCCGCACCTTCGAGAAAATCGCCAACGGCATCGATCTCATCAACCACGCCCTGCGCGATCTTGGTGCGAACAAAATCCCCGACGAAGCAAAGAAAAAGCGCGGCTTCTTCGGCCGCTGATCCGCTTACCGAACCATGGCCAAACGCCGTAAAAACAACGATGGCGGGGTTTCCTTATTCCCATTTATGAGCATCCTTGCATGTCTCATCGGTATCCTCACGCTCATGATCAGCGTGTCGATGAAGGCCAAGGAAATAGACCAAGAGGGGCGCACCGAAGAAGAGATGGCGCGTGCCGTCGCTAACCGCGACATGAAGAAAAAGGCCGAAACCCTCACCAAGGAAATTGAAAAACTCAGCGAGCGACTCAAGAAAGAGAAATCCACCGCCTCCGAGATGGCAAAGCTCGAAGATCACAAAATCGTCCTTAAAACTAAATTCGACGAGATCCAGAAATCAACAAACTCGAAGGAAACTGACGCCGAGTTGCAAAAGACACTTGAAAACCTCAAGCAGGAAATTTCCCAACTCAAAAAAGAACGTCCGCCCCTCGCCAAACAGCTTGCCACACTGCAGGAGGAACTCAAGAAACGCAAGACCCCCCCCAAGGTCGTGGAGTCCGTGATCGTCCGTCCAGGCGGCATCGGCTCACGCGAGGCAAGGAACCTTTTTTTCATTGAGTGCACCTCCACCGGCATCGTCCTGCATTCCGATGACAGCCCGTCGAAACTTATCTCCACCGCCACCATCGAGACCAACGGGGACTTCAATAACCTACTGGAAAAAGTGAAACGCACCAGCGACTCGATGGTGCTATTCCTCATCCGCAAGGGTGGCAACGAGGCCTACCTATGGGCCGCCAGCACCGCCGAGACCAAATACAAAGTTAACACCGGTAAACTGCCAATTCCCAACGACGGAATCATCGACCTCTCCCTCTTCAAGTAATACATCCGTGGCTCGCAAATCCAATTCAGACTCTGGCGAGGGAATCAATCTTGATTCCCTCATGGACGCGCTCACCAACGTGGTAGCCGTCCTGATTCTCGTCCTAATTTTAGTCCAGGCGGACGCCACCCAAAAGGTCGCGAAATTCATCGAAAACCTCCAACCCGCGACTCCCGAGCAAGTCGAAGAATCAAAAAAAATCCTCGAGGAAATCGTCAAAAGCAAGGAATCCATCGACGAGAAACTCAAGCAGGAAGCCCCCACTCCCGAACAAATCGAAGAAGAAAAACGCAGCATCGCTTTACTCGAGAAATCCCTCGAAACCAACGATGATCTCTTAGCGAACTTGGAAGAGCTCAGAGCCCTCGAAGCCAAGGTGCGTTTGGAGCGTGACGCCGAAAACGATGCCACCGTCCTCATCCAAGAAGAAATCGCCAAAATCGAGGCGCAACTGGACCAGACACCGGCATTCACAGCCCCACCTCCCACCGAGGTCACCATACCTAAAAGCCGGCCAATCCCTCCCAAAGCTGTTATTTACCATGCCCTAGCCATCAAGAACCGCATCCACATGGTTGATCCCAACAGGCCGTTCGCCATCGTCAATGACGAACTCAAGAAGCACAAACGCGACTGGCAGATCAAGCGCATCAAACAACAAGGCGCCGACCGCACAATCTACGACCAAACCAAGATCGCCGCGCACTTCAAAAACTTCGATTTTAAAAACACCCAAGGCCAGAAAGTCGAACTCCTCACCAATCCGATCTGGGTCCGCCTGCAGACCGTGATCACCCCGGACCTCATCAAAGGCGGCACACCGATCGATGACTTAGAAAAGGTGGGGTCCGAGTTCTCGAAAACCGCCGCCAGCCTAATGGGCAACAGAAACGCCGTTGTGCTTTTTCACGTTAATCCAGATTCGTTCAACGCCTATCTAAAAGCCCGCAGCCTGCTCGATAAGGCAAAAATTCCTGCAGGCTGGGAAGTATGGGGCGGAAATAGCTGGCGAGAGGTCATACCGGACATCGAGGTCAACCGACTCCAGGAACCGCCGCCTCCACCACCCCAAAAAGGTCCAAAACCTCCGCCTCCCATCGGCCCAAAACTCGACTAAATATTCTTCGCCTATCCTCTAAAATGAAGATAGGCGAACTTTCGCTTTGCTCTAACGGTACGCGTCGATTGTCAGAGCGTTAGGTAACAGCCCGCTTCTCACCATCTACCATCCACCGATCTTATATATTTCCGTAAGGTGATGTAGGCAGGATGCTCGCGCTCCCTTAAATGATGCGTGCCGAATCAACTTTCCGCTTGTGGCGAGTACCGACCCATCCGTAGATCGCAATAATCACGAAGCAGAGCACAACGAGATAAAAGGAACCGCGGGTTGCGGTCGTTCCCATGAATCCGTCGAGGTCCATGACCTGCCCTTGGAAGCGGGTCATGAAGACACCACCAACAATGGCAAAGATCAATCCGGCCGAGCCAAGTTTCGCGTCCTCACCCACACCATCGAGCGCAAGACCGTAGATCGTTGGGAACATCAGCGACATGCAGGCAGAGATCAACACCAGCGAATAGAGGCCGTTGAGATCATGCAGATAGATCGCACCGAGGGTGAATACGATTGCGCCAGCACTGAGCAGCAGGAGCAACTTGCTGGGAGCAATGTATTTCAGGAAGTAGGTGCAGATGAATCGACTGCAAAGAAAGATCACCATCGCCATAATGTTGAAATTCTGTGCCGTCGCCATATCTATTCCCAACTCGACCTCGGCATACTGAATGATGAACGTCCAGCACATGATCTGCGCACCCACATAGAAGGTCTGCGCGATCACACCACCCACATACATTGGATTTTTAAAAAGTCGGCCGACCGTGCCTCCGAAATTCAGATCCGTATCGTCTTTACCTGTCTCTGTCTTCGGCAGTTTTACCAGTAAGAAAACCAGCAGGACAAAGATCACCACGCAGCCGATGGCGATGTATGGCGTAGCTACAAGCTTGAGATCGTTTTGCTGCAACTCGCGCTGCGTCTTACCTTGGAAAGTCGCGATCTTGCCATTTTTGAAATCAATCAACGACTTAGAATCCCCCTTGAGTTCCTCATCAGTCAAGCTGTCGATGTAAGCTTTTACGTTCGGATCGTTCACTCGCTCACGCGGCTTGGCCTGGAGAAAGGAAGGGATGTTATACTCCGAAGTTTTACTTTCTTGATGAATTCTATCAGAGGTGTAGCCAGCGATATCTGTCTTGAAATCCTCAACCTGAATAGCGGAAAGGATCACGCTTCCAGCAATGAACATCCCCGTCAACGAGCCGATCGGATTGAACGCTTGCGCAAGGTTCAAGCGGCGTGTCGAGGTCTCCTCAGGCCCCATCGAGAGGATGTAGGGATTCGCAGTAGTTTCAAGAAACGCGAGTCCGAAAGTCAGGATGTAGAGAGCGATGATGAAGAGGTTGAAATTCACTCCCGCTGCGGCGGGGATGGAAAGTAAGGCACCCGTTGCATAGAGCGCCAGACCAACGATAATACCGGACTTGTAGGAAAACCTGCGAATAAACAGCGCCGCAGGAATCGCCATCGTCGCATAACCACCGTAAAACGCCATCTGCACCCAAGTGCTCTGTGCGTTGTTAATGACGAACACATCCCTAAAAACGGCGACTAGCGGATTGGTGACATCATTCGCAAACCCCCACAGGGCGAAAAGGCTGGTGACGAGAATGAAAGGCACCAGCATCGACGCTGGCACCACAGATGGGCTTTTCGGTTTTTCGGACATTGGTGTTGTTAGGTTTCTGTGCGTATGGGACAAGCTATGGGATCCTTGGTCAAGCCTCGGAGGCGATCATTTTTCTGCGATAAGCCTCGTCGAGACGTTGGTCGATGGTCGCAGCATCTTCCTCACTGAGGAAATTCGGCCCACCTGCAGCGAAGGCCCCGAGCAGCACGCGCGCCCATTTATCGAGCATCAACATGATGTTGAGCACCTCTTTGCTGCTGGATGCCAGCGCAACGGGACCGTGGTTTTGCATGAGGATAACTTTGGGTGGCTTGCCGTGCTTGGCGCGAAAGTCCGCAAGCCCGGAGCGCACCGCGAGCGCGAGATCAAGGCCGGGATTGATGTAAGGGATAGCAAGGACATGGCGCCCGCAGACCACGATCGCATCGGGGCAAACATGACGCATGAACGGCTCAGCTCCTTGCTGGCTAGCGAGAATAGCAAGCACCGAGGTGGTGTGAGTGTGACCCACCCATTTGATACCCGGCTCGCGCAGGCAGAGCGAATGAAGGAAGGTTTCAACTGATGGCTTCTTGTGTGATGAATCAGCCAGGCAAGCGACCAGGCCGTCCTCGATCTCTTGTTCCGTGATGCCGCTGCGGCCCAGAATTTCATCGACCTTAGCATGGGAAACTCGGGATAGCCCGGCGGCATCCAAAGTGCCGAGCGACGTGCCGGAGGCTTTCACTAAGAAACTGCCATCGCCGAGATCACAGGAGGTATTCCCCTCCCCTAAGATAGCTAGGTGGCGGTCTTCGCGACCTAGTTGATGAGAGAGTTGGACGAGTTCTTCGGCGGATGTCATGGTTCAGCGTGGGGTTTTGGTGAGCATCGCCTCGCGGAAGCGCGATGGCGGTATGCGGTGGATGGATTTGAAAACGCGGGAAAAATGGAAGGGATCTGGGAAGCCGCAGGCGCGGGCCACTTGCTTGATCGGCGAACTCCCCTCCAGAAGGAGCGACGCCGCATGTTGCATCCGGAGCCGCACAAGAAATTGGTAAGGGCTTTCGTCATGAAAGCGCGCGAATAATCGGCATAGGTAGGGCGCATCAATCTCGCAGGCGGTGGCCACGGCATCAAGCGACCCCAGTTCAAGGTATCGAGAGGTGATGCAATCTTTCACCCGGCGGAATGTGGCGTAAGCGCGGGTATCTGTGCTACCCGCATCCACGGCATCCTCGCGACACATCAGAAGGAGCTGCTGGACGAGGACCGTGCAGAGCGGGCGCGAGTAACTCGAGTTTCTCGACCCGCGCTCAATCAGCGTGTCGAAGGTTCGCCGTATCGGCTCCGCCTTCTGGCACTGCGAAACCATCCCAGGGTGTAGCCCGTATTGTTTGAGAAAAAGATCGGCACCAGCTCCGGAGAAACCGACGAAATATTTACGCAAGGGCTTTTCTGGATCGCTCGCGATGTGGTGCTCGATGCCCGGCCCGTAGAGGAAAAACATCCCGGAACTCAGCGAACTTTCGGCACCGTCGAGCGTGAGCTTGCCTTGACCACCGTGGACAAATTCAAGGAGAAACCATGGGAAGCCCGGACGATCGATGCAGTAGTCGGGGCGACAACGCTCGAAGCCACCGCACCTCACATCGAAATCAGCCATCTCTGTTTCATCAGAATTCTCAGAATCATCGAAGAAAAAGACCCGCGAAGCCTCGACCTGCCTCGAGAGGAAGGTTGATGGGTCGGAGAGCAAATCGATTTCCATCGTCACGCTGGATATTTGTGCACGCTACTCGATGTGATTGAAAGCAAAAAGATCCATTGTTTTTTGTGTATTGTTTCCAGTAAATGAATCCATTCTGAAAATTCAGACAAAAATCTCTATTTTCTGAAGTGACAGCCGAAAAAAAATTCCTCACCCTCCGGCACATGAAATCCACAAGCTTTCCTAAATTCGGTATCCGCCCCACCATTGACGGCCGCCTCGGCGGTGTTCGTGAATCCCTCGAAGAACGCACCATGGCACAGGCGAAGGCCGTAGCTGAACTAATCTCCTCCGAGCTCCGCTATCCAGACGGATCACCCGTGCAGTGCGTGATCGCGGACACCTGCATCGGCGGGGTTGCGGAAGCCGCGGCGTGCGCCGAAAAATTCAAGCGTGAGAACGTCGGTGTATCTCTAACCGTTACTCCCTGCTGGTGCTACGGCTCCGAGACCATGGACATGGATCCACACATGCCCAAAGCAGTCTGGGGCTTCAACGGCACGGAGCGCCCAGGCGCGGTTTACCTTGCTGCAGTCCTTGCCGGCCATACACAAAAAGGCCTTCCTGCATTCGGAATTTATGGCAAGGACGTCCAGCCTGCCACCGACACCTCCATCCCCGAAGATGTCCTTTCCAAGCTCATCAACTTCGCCCGCTGCGGCATGGCCGTCGCCCTGATGCGCGGAAAATCCTACCTCTCAATGGGCGGCACCTCCATGGGCATCGCTGGCTCAGTGGTCGATCCTGCAATGTGGGAAAAATGGCTCGGCATGCGTGTCGAGGCCATCGACATGACCGAATTCGTCGGGCGCATGAAAAAAGGCTGGTATGACCAAGCCGAATACGAAAAGGCACTTGCTTGGGTGAAAGAGAATTGCCCAGAAGGAAAGGACTACAACTCACCTGAAACAACCCGCAACCGCGAGCAGATCGACTCCGAATGGCAGGACAGCGTGAAGATGGCGCTCATCGCCCGCGACCTGATGATCGGAAATCCACGTCTCGCCGAAATGGGTCTGGGCGAGCAGGCGCAGGGGCACAACGCCATCGCCGCCGGCTTCCAAGGACAACGCCAGTGGACCGACCATTTTCCCAACGGAGATTTCCTCGAAGCCATCCTCAACTCCTCCTTCGACTGGAATGGAAAACGCGCCCCCCACATCATCGCCACCGAGAATGACGCTCTCAACGGCGCGGGGATGCTCTTCGGTCATCTACTTACCCACAGCGCCCAGATCTTTGCCGATCTCCGCACCTACTGGAGCACTGAGGCCATCGAAGCGACCAGCGGAAAAACTTTTAGCCATCCTCTCGTCGGCGATGGAATCCTCCACCTCATCAACTCCGGCCCCGCTGCGCTCGATGGCACGGGCGAGCAGGAAATCGAGGGAGTTCCTGCGATGAAACCTTTCTGGGACATCAGCGACGAGGAAGTCGGAAAATGCCTCAAAGCCACCACCTGGCACCCATCCATCACCGAGTATTTCCCCGGCGGCGGACTCAGCACCCGTTTCCGCACCCGCGGCGGAATGCCAGCCACGATGATACGGCTCAACCTTGTCGATGGCCTGGGCCCAGCTTTGCAAATCGCCGAGGGGCACACCATCGATCTTCCAGATGATGTCCATGACGCCCTCGACCAACGCACCAACCCCACCTGGCCGACCACATGGTTCGCACCTATCCTCACCGGCGAAGGCGCTTTCACCAGCGCATACGAGGTGATGAATCGTTGGGGCGCGAACCATTGTGTCATGAGCCATGGCCACATCGGCCACCTCTACATCACCCTCGCCGCCATGCTGCGCATTCCCGTCTATATGCACAACGTCGGCAGCGAACGCGTCTTCCGCCCCAGCGCCTGGACCGCTTTCGGCACCGCTGATCTAGAGGGAGCCGATTTCCGCGCCTGCGCAAACTACGGCCCGCTCTATGGGAAGAAGTAACCCTCCCTCTGCCAGGACTCCGAATTTTTTTTTGGTAGACAGTCTATCCCTCTCGGAGCTTGGAAATCAGGGCAAAAGCAAACAACTGAACATCCGATTTTTTCTAACAAAAAATCCCGAGGCTTTGCAGCTTCGGGATTTTTTATTCCATATAGGAAAGTGCTCGAAAGAGGACTCGAACCTCCACAGGTTTCCCTACTAGATCCTTAGTCTAGCGCGTCTACCAATTCCGCCATCCGAGCTTTGCCGTTTGGGTGGGGCGGAGGAAATAGGATGCACGCCGCAGCTTTGCAAGTGAATCTTTGAAAAAAATTTAGATGATAGCTCACTACCCGCATTTAAATGAGGCTAAATCGTTATCCAAGAGGTTAGTGAACCACCAATAGAGTCTGGTGAAAACCTCAGATCATGTTTGATGATGTAGAGCGTCCATTGTGGACAGACTCATTCATTTTCCATTGGAAGCCCTTTATTTTCTCCACGCAGAAAATCCCATTGTCACCTTAGGAGATTAAGACTAATTTACCCACTTTAACGCGATTGCTTTATGCACGTGAAAATGAAATTACAAAAACCAGCCATGAGAGCCATGTTGAGCCTCTCATTGTTTTTTGTTCTCATTTCACAAGGATTTTCAGCGGAAACAAAAAACAACGGTTGGAACGTCATCAAAATTGACAACAAAGACTATCTGTCCGTCAAAGACATAAAGCGCTTCTACAGCTTCACCAGCCTCAAGCGAACCGGCAGTAAAGTCGCCTTGGAAAGCGAAAAGATAGAAATGAAGCTCACGGTTGGCGGTAACGAATGCCTGATGAACAATGTCAAATTCGTTTTCTCCGATCCTGTCGTCGCCTCTGGTAACGGAGTTTATGTCTCTCGTATCGACTTAGCTAAACTCATCGATCCAGTTCTGCGTCCCAGCTATATCAAAAACGCTGGAAATTTCCGCACTGTCATCATCGATGCTGGCCACGGCGGTAAAGATGCTGGAGCAACCAACCCCATTGGCACCGAATCAAAATACAATCTTATCCTAGCAAAAAAGCTCAAAACCTTGCTCGAGACGAAAGGCTTTAAAGTCGTCATGGTGCGGGATGCGGATGTCTTCTACACACTTCAAGAGCGCGTCAATATCGCGAATAAAGTAAATGAAGATGCTATCTTCCTTAGCCTGCATTTCAACTCCGGTGGGCGGGCCGCTCGGGGCATTGAAACCTTTACCCTCTCGCCTCCTAGCGTATCCCATTACGGCAGCGACCTGAAAGCCAGCGATGCAAAAGCGAGAACTGGCAACGAACATGATTCAGCCAACATTGCCCTAGCCACCGCAATCCACGGATCCATCCTTCAACGACTCGGTGAAAATACTTTCGATAGAGGCATCAAACGCGCCCGTTTCAGCGTGCTCTCCGGAGTCAAACATCCAGCTGTCCTTTTCGAAGGAGGCTTCATGACCCACCCTTACGAAGCTCGCTTAATCGCTAACGAATCTTACCAAAACGCCCTCGCAACTGGCATGTTAGACGCCATCAATCGCTACCGTTTCGCCGTCAGCGGAAAAAAGGAAGCTGCTAAACCACAATAGGACTTATACGTCCTACACCACCTATCATTTAGATTTGCTCTGACCGCCTACGCGCCTGCATACTGCCAGCGGAAACCGCATGCTCACCCTTCTTAAAATCCGCAATCTAGCCCTCGTTGACGAACTCGTCTGGGAACTCGGCTCCGGCCTGATCTCGGTCACTGGTGAAACCGGTGCTGGTAAATCCGTTATCGTCGGCGCTCTGAAAATGATCCTCGGAGAACGTGCCGATAAAAATCTCATCCGCACCGGAGAAGACAACTGCACGATCGAATCGGTGTTTGATCTATCCGATACTTCCGAAATCAATGCCATCCTCGAAGAAGGCGGACTTTCTCCCTGCGATGACACCCAGATCATCATCCGCCGCTCCATCGGCACCTCGACCAATCGGCAGTTCATCAACGACTCCCCCGTCACGATCAATCTCCTAAAGAAAATAGGCGAGCGCCTCGTCGATCTCCACGGCCCACACGATCACCAATCGTTGCTCTCCCAAGAGCGACAACTCGCGATGCTCGATGCCTATGCCGTGACCGATTCACTGCTCTCCGAATACCGCGCCGCTTACCGAACATGGCGGGAAAAATCCCAGGAACTCGAGGAAATACAAAACGCCGAGAACGCCTCGGAACAAGAACTCGAGCTCCTCCGCTACCAGCTCGATGAGATCGATTCCGCTAAGCTCACACCAGCAGATGGCGATGAACTCCAGGAAAGATATCACCGCTCCTCAAACTCCAGCCGTTTGGTCGAACTCGCCGCACAAGCCGTCACCACTTTAACTTCCGAAGATGGGATCCTTTCACGCATTACGGATCTCCAACGCATCATACGCGACCTCGAAAAATTCGATCCATCCATCGCCGATATAGTTTCAGCACTCGAGACCGCATCCATCGAACTTCAAGATCTGGAAGCCACTCTAACAGATTATGCGGAAGAGTTAGACATCGATCCATCAGAAGCAACCTCCATCGAAGGGCGCATCAATCTTGTCGAATCCCTGAAGCGAAAATACGGTCCAACTCTCGATCATATCTTGTCGCGCCAAGAGACGATTTCAAATCGCTTAGACAATATCGACAACCGCACAGAAAAAATCGAAGCCCTCACGCTCGCTCTGGCAGAGACCCGAAAAGAACTCGAAGGCATCGCGAAGAAGCTCAGCGCATCACGTAAAAAATCCGCACCCAAGCTCGCGCAAGACATCGCCTCACAACTTAAAGATCTCGGCTTTAAACAATCTTCCTTCGAGGTCGAACTCTCACCACTCAAAGATCCATCGCTCCACGGCTTCGAATCCTGCAACTTCCTCTTCGGTCCCAACCCAGGCGAACCTCTGCTTCCCCTGCGCCAGATCGCCTCTTCCGGAGAAATTTCACGCGTCATGCTCGCCGTCAAATCCTCCCTTGCCGAACAAGACGCCACCCCACTGATGGTCTTCGATGAAATCGATGCCAACGTCGGCGGCGAGATCGCCCGAGCCGTTGGTAAAAAAATGGCCCACTTGGGACAACTTCACCAAGTCATCGCCATCACCCACTTCCCACAAGTCGCCGCCACAGCCGCCGCTCACTTCGTGGTCGAAAAAGAAGTCATCGGAGGCCGCACCCGGTCGAAGCTCTATCCCGTCGAAGGTGAAAAACGTATCACTGAACTCGTCCGCATGCTGGGCGGCGGAGGCGAACAAGCACGGGCTATGGCGGCCTCGCTGCTGGAGGGGTAAATACAAATTTCCAGACTTACTGCTCAATGGATACAGAAAATAATGTCCTCCTTTATTTCGCTTTCATCTTCGCAGTGGGACTCGTCACATGGGAGATTCGTTTGCGGATTCGCCTGAAAAATTGGATTCGCTCAAAAGGCAAAATCGTCGGAGGTAGCCGGATAGGAATTGAAGACGATATCCGCTACTGTCCAATCGTGGCTTATAATTTCAAGGGAGAAGAGCGAGAACAGATCTGTGAATCAAACTTGTGCCACTACAAACAGGGAGAAACCGTAAGTATCCTAATAAACCCTGTGTCTGGGAAAGTGTTCGTCGCAACCCATCAAGACAGGTGGTTCACATCAACCTTCTTACTTGGCTGTATAGCGATACTCTTATACCTTTACCATGCCTCGGACTGATCACTGATCACGCGGCACTTTCCACTTCTCCATGAAACTCGCCTTCATCGCCACCGGAGACATCGCGCTCCCCACCTTCCGCCACCTCATCGATCACGGCCCGAAGCCTTGTGTCCTCATTACCCAACCCGATAAACCAGTCGGCCGCAGTCAGAGCAGTGCAGTTCCTCCGGAAATCAAAACCCTCGCCCTCGCTCACGGAATTCCAGTCTGGCAGCCAGAGAAAATCGGAGATATTGCTGCCGATTTAGAAACGCTGCGTCCTGACTTTGCTGTCGTCATGGCCTACGGCCAGATCATCGGAAAAGCCGTCCGAAAAGCTCCCAAAAAAGCGATCATCAACCTCCACGCATCGATTCTCCCTAAATACCGCGGAGCCTCCTGCATCCAATCCGCCATTCGCGATGGTGAAGCCGAAACCGGAATCACCATCATGCATGTGATTCGTGAGCTCGATGCGGGCGATATTATCCTCACCAAAAAAATCACCATCGGCCCTCACGAAACAGGCGGAGAACTTCACGATAAACTCGCCGACCTCGGGCCATCTGCTTTATCGGACGCGCTGAAAATTTTAGCGGATCAACCCAAAGCCGGCACTCCACAGAATCCAGACGAAGTCACTTACGCACCGAAACTCCTCCGCGAACATGGCCGACTCGATTTCACCCAGTCTGCTGAGACTCTGGAGCGCACGATCCGCGCTTACGATCCATGGCCGGGAACCTTTACGGAAGTAACCATCAAAGGTAAGGCAAAACGCCTGAAAATTTTCCCGCCGACATCGATTAGGGAACAAGCCCTTTCCGCTGGCGCGCTCCTTCACCAAAACGGCGAGCTCCTCATCGGCTGCGGCAACCAATCCCTCATCCTATCCGAGGTCCAACCCGAAGGCTCAAAACGTATGCCTGCCTCCGCCTTCGCAAATAGTCTCTAATTCAAAAAATAATAATGACCCGCAATCGAGCACAGCGAGATAGGCGAACACTTCACCATCAACACTGAGTCAAATGGACGAAGATTTTAAGAGTTCTTGGTTCGTAGTTCCTGGTTCTTGGTTGGCGCTACGCTCATCTCATTTTCGAACTAAGAACTAAGAACTAAGAACTAAGAACTAAGAACTAAGAACTAAGAACAAATTCCCATCATGAAAGAACTCATCCAACGCTACTACGAACTTTTCAACTCCGGCAACCGCGATGCGCTTCTTGAAATGCTATCGGATGATGTCGTCCACGAGATCAACGAAGGAACCCCAGAAATCGGACGCGAAACCTTCCGCGCGTTTCTCAATCGCATGGATCGCTGTTATCAAGAACAAGTTGAAGACCTCGTCGTGTTCACCAGCGAAACCCCAAACCGAGCCGCTGCAGAGTTTTTCATCCGTGGAACATATATCGGAACCGATGAAGGATTGCCGAAAGCCAATGGACAAAGGTATCACTTGAGAATCGGCGCGTTTTTTGAAGCAAGTAACGGAAAGATCACCCGCATCTCGAATTACTACAATCTTGCCGATTGGTTGAGGATGGTTGGCGCATGATTTGAATTTCACTGCAGTGCAGGAGCTTGCTCCCGCCTTGCTCCGTCGTGGGTAAATTATCTCTTAATCTCGCGCTCTCAACTATCATCGCGGAGCAAGCTCCGCACCTACTTCGGCGAAGGCAAGCCTCCGCACTCCGGTTGCTTGATCAATGGCTCGGTCACTACGAGATAGCTCCTTTACTGGAGCGCCTTTTTCATCTTCTCCAGCCCCTCCATCATCCTTACTCTTGGGCAAGCGAAGTTAAACCTCACCCAACCCGGCCAACCGAAGAAGGCGCCATCGGATAAAAATAGTCCTGCTTCTTTCTCGAAGAATTCCGCAGGGTTTTTCACATCCAGTTTCCGTGCATCGATCCATGCCAGATACGTTGCTTGTGGTGCGCGCACTGACAAGCCTTCGCATTCTTCATTGATGAATCGAACCAACTCATCGCGATTTCCTTTCAGATAAGAAATCAATTCCTGACGCCATGGCTCGCCATGTTGGTAAGCCACTTCCGCAGCATAGTAGGACAGCGCATTAATTTCCGCCAGGGTATGACCTCTTGCTGCGTTGAATTTTCTGCGAATGGAATCGTCAGGAATGATGGCAAACGCATAACCCAAGCCAGCGATGTTCCAGGTCTTACTTGGTGAAAGCAGCGTGATCGATCGCGCAGCGAGCTCTGCAGGAAGTTGTAAGGCAGAGAAATGTGGATTTTCGACTTCATCATAAATCAAATCGCAATGAATCTCATCCGATACCAAAACCAAATCATGCTTCACACAAAACTGCGCGAGTTGGATGACTTCATCTTTTGAAAATACCCGACCCAATGAATTCTGCGGATTGCAGAGCAGAAAGATTTTCGTTTTTTCCGAGACTGTCTTTTCCATCGCGTCCCAATCAAACTCCCATCGGTCATTGACGAGAACATGATCGACGGTGATCAACTTTGCTCCCGCATCTTTATGCACCCCGAGGAACGGCGGATAGACGGGTGTGCAGGTCATGAGTTCATCGTCATTATCACAGAACGCCCTAGCAGCGAGTGAGAGTGCAGGAACCAATCCGCCAAGATGAATCAGGTGATCCGTATTTAGGATCGAGTGATGTCGCTTTTGCAAGTAGTCGCCAATCGCCACCAACAAGCCCGTATGCGCTTGTGCGTAGCCAAAAACTCCGTGATCCACCCGCTTGTGCAAGGCATCTAATATCACTGGAGCCGATACGAAATCCATATCTGCCACCCAAAACGGATCGAGCTCCGGCCTACGATCAAATTTGATGCAGCCAGTTCCTTTCCTCGCGATAATCGTATCAAAATCAAAATTCATCACGCCGCAGGCTGCCGCCAACCCACCCGCTTTGCAACCGCCAAGCTGAGGAATTTAGAGGCGCGTGGTATAAGGTTAACCACGAATTTCACGAATGACTCGAATTTGTGGGGAAGAATCTATTTTCATAAATACCATTCGCCTATTCGCCTATTCGCGTGATTCGTGAAATTCGTGGTTCAAATCAAACTCAAACAAGTTCTATTTGAGGTTTGTATTTCTGGTCGAATCCAAAACACTCTCCAGTAGTAATGAATTTTTCCTTTTCAAAAGTCGGACAACTTCTTGGCGGCGGAAGCGGCATTGGCGATCTCATGGAAGATCTCGGCAACGCCCTCTCGAATGCCGGTCCTGACATGAAAATGCTCGGCGGCGGCCAACCTGCACAAATTTCCAGTATCAATCAAATCTGGCAAAAACGCCTCACGGAAATCTGTGCCGATGAGTTCGCATCTCAAAAAATGCTGACCACCTATGATCCACCGAAAGGAAACCCCGAGTTCATTTCCGAATTCGCCAAACTACTCCGCGAAACGTTTGGTTGGGAGATCGGCCCAGAAAACGTCTGTCTAACCAGTGGCGGACAAACTGCATTTTTCTATCTCTTCAATCTCCTCGCTGGGGTCATGCCAGATGGCACCAAACGCAAGATCCTCTTCCCTCTTGTTCCTGAATACATCGGCTACGCCGCGCAGGGTCTCGATGCGGATGTTTTCACATCGTTGAAACCCATCATCGAACACACCGGCCCAAACGAGTTTAAATATCACATCGATTTTGATAACTTAGAGGTCGGCCCCGACATCGCTGCGGTTTGCGTATCACGCCCCACCAACCCAACTGGCAACGTGCTCAGCGATGCCGAAATCCAACGCCTTTCCGAAATCACTAAAGCCAAAGGCATTCCGCTCATCATCGATAACGCCTACGGCGCTCCGTTTCCTAAAATCATTTTTAACGAGATCACTCCTCATTGGGACAAGCACGTTATCCTGACTCTCAGCCTCTCAAAGCTCGGCTTACCCGGCACACGCACAGGGATCGTTGTTGCTGCGCCGGAAATCATTTCTGCGATCTCCTCCATGACCGCCATCGCTGGCCTCGCTAACCCAAGCATTGGCCAGCAGATCGCGCTTCCTCTCATCAAGAATGGCGAGATTTTAAGAATCAGCGAGGACATCATACGTCCTTTCTACAAAGAAAAATCCGTGATCGCTCAAGCAGCTGTTAGAGAAATCTTCGGAAATCGTTTTCCGTGGAATATGCACCGCAGCGAAGGCGCTCTTTTCCTCTGGCTGTGGTTTCCAGGATTACCGATATCCTCCGCCGAGCTTTATCAACGCCTCAAAGCCCGCCAGGTCCTCGTCATTCCCGGACATCATTTCTTCTTCGGTTGCGACGATCCAAATTGGCAGCATCGCAATGAATGCATTCGCGTCTCCTTCGCCATGCAGGAATCCATCGTCCGCGACGGACTCACCATCATTGCTGAGGAAGTAGCGAAAAGTTACCAGTAGCTGCGGCGTCTCGTCGCAGGCCGTCCAAGCTGCGTCTCGCAGCTTATTCAGATTACTTGAGCGCTTCCAAGCGCCTGATCTTAATATTTCTGAAACTCACCAGATCCTGATGATCTTGGAGGCAGATATGACCTTCGTCCGCCTTACCGAAACCTTCCCACTTCGCAAACTTGGATTTTGAGACTTTCTCTTTCCAGTCATCCGATCCGATATCGTATTCGACGTATTTTTCACCGTTCATCCAATGCTCACATTTAAAAGTTCCAGCTGGGGTCTTTTGGCATTTAAGTACGAAGTGATTCCACTCACCCGCAGGCTTGGTGGCGTCTTTCTCAGCAGCATAGAGTTGATACATCCAACCCGCTTTTTGTGGATCCTTACCTTTCACATTGTCCTGAATCTGTGCTTCTGGACCGGTCAAGTATGGCGGGCCTTTCCCCTCCACCACTTTAATCATGATTCCGGAATTTCCACCTTCGCTGATCTTCCAATCGATCGAAAACTCAAAGCTCTCGTATTTCTCTTTGGTAATGATGTCTCCCCCGCCCTTACGAGTTAGCACACCATCCTCAACTACCCACTGCTCCGGTAGAGCATCTTTCTTGTAACCACGTAAATGTTGTGACGCGTCTTTTCCATCGAACAACAAAACCCAGCCTTCTGCTGCTTCTTCCTTGGTAAGAACATTCATGTCAGCAGCGAAAGCGCTTTGAGAAATCATGAATAGACAGGATAGTGATGATAAAGTTTTCATAGTTAGTTTTTGCTTTTTAAAACAAAGATATAGAGGGAGGAGGAGAGGATATATATCAATTCATAAAAGGTAGGATAAGTCGTCTTTGGATTTTCTATTTGGTGATACAGCTGGCCGGAGGCGCGGCTCTCCAAAAAAAAAGCCCCCGCGGAACAAATCCACGGAGGCTTTAAAGAAATGAGTCTTACGCTTTTTTTACGTCAACCCACTGACCTGATTTTGCGGATTCAAGAACCGCATCACAGACATACTGTGTGCCAAGCGCATGGCGGAAGTCTGGGTAGTTGATCGGTGCCGATGGATTATCAAGCGCCTTGAAAAACTCCACGAGTGCGTGAGTGAACGAATGCTCATAACCCAGACAAAGACCCGGAACCCACCAGTTGCTTGCGTATGGATGATCACCATCGGAACAATGGATTTTACTCCAACCCCGGCGATCACCTGGAACGCCGTGATCAAAATACTCGAGGTAATTCAAATCATGCAGATCCCATGCGAGAGACTTTTTCTCACCGTTGATTTCGAATGTATTCAGTGCCTTGTGGCCACGTGCGTAGCGGGTCGATTCAAAAATCGCCAGCGAGCCGTTTTCAAAACGAGCGAGGAACGCACATGCGTCATCGATGGTGACTGGATGTTTCTTGCCCGTTTCGGTATGCACACGCTCTTTGATGAACGTTTCGGTCATCGCGGAAACGGAGACGATATCGCCGTTGATCCAGCGTGCGGTATCGATGCAGTGGGCGAGCAAATCACCGGTTACACCGGAGCCAGCTGCTGCTGAATCGAGGCGCCAGAGGCCAGCACCACCTTGCGGAAGATCTTCGGAAATCGTCCAGTCTTGGAGGAAATTTGCGCGGTAATGGAAAATCCGACCCAACTCGCCGGCTGCCACGATGTTTTTAGCAAGCGTCACAGCTGGAAGGAATCGGTAGTTATACCAAACCAAGTTTGGCAAGCCGGATTTCTCCACAGCTTCGACCATCTTCTCACCTTCCACTCCATTGAGAGCGAGAGGCTTTTCACAAAGGATCATTTTGCCGTTTGCAATACAGGCGAGCGCGATTTCTGCATGAGAGTTGTTAGGTGTGCAGATATCGATCGCATCGATGTCGTCACGTTTCACCATTTCACGCCAGTCAGTTTCGTAAGAAGCATAGCCCCACTTTTCAGCGAATGCTTTCACCTTTTCTTCGTCACGACCGCAGACCGCTTGGCGAACTGGAACGTGATCGGTATCGAAAAAGTGCGCGAGCTGCGAGTAGGCGTTTGAGTGCGTGCGACCCATGAAGCCGTAGCCGATGAGTCCGATGCGGATTGGTTTCTTAGACATAAATATAATGTTTTGGGGTTAGATGATTACAGAGCCTTGTTGACATCGATCATGGCTTTAAGGATCGCGTTCCAAGTTGCTGGTGCTTCGAGAACGGAGTTATCAAACATGCAGCCATCCCAACAGATGTGTTTGATGCCACGTTCTGCAGCGCCTTGCAGCCAGTAGGATGAGCACTTCGCGATATCAAGTTTACCGTTCGGATCATCTGCTGGGCAGTGGCGTCCGGTCTTATCGTGCGATCCGGTTCCGTGAACGGAGCCGTCGT
>JBILMI010000162.1:0-5164 GCA_044375585.1 Luteolibacter sp. | reverse complement strand
TACAGGTATGACATGGTCATACTCTAAATAGTCTCGTGCTTCGCATTCGACGCAAATTCCGCCATCTCTAATCCAAACAGCATTACTAACTTCCTTCGAAATTCTGCGACGTAATTGAGTTGTGTCACCTGATTCTGCTGTAGCCGTTCGATTATTTAGTCGCAGCAGAGAGAGCAGCAATTCAGCCAAAACTTCTGCATCCGTTACCCTGAAATCACTTTTTCCTCTTACGGACGTGATACTCAGATAGGCACTTCCATGTTTTACTTCTCTGAGTCTGCTCAGAGGCATGCTGACCCCACCTTTTGGAGCGACATATTCAACACGGACACTAGTCACCCAAAGTCTACCTTGAGATAGAGCTGCACCTTCTTTATAAATTTCTGCATTCTGACACCCATACACAGCTTCTCCACTTTGAATCCAGGGAGGATTTAGTGACATTGGAGATGGCAGTCGGTTATTTCTCAGGGCGGTAAGTAAGCGTAGCCTAAGTATAGTTGATGATACTTCAGCTTTAATTCCGTCGCCTAATCGAAATAGCGTAATGTTTTTTGATATTTCGGCTTCCTCCTCATAATCGATACCGCCTTCAACGGCTGCATCAGCAAGCATATGCCGAATGAATTGTGCAGCCATTGGCTGGCACTCGGTTATAACTTCATCCCATTTTACTCCCGCTTCCGTAGCCATTTGTTCCAATGCTGACAGTTCCTCTGTATCTAATTTTCCATCACTAAGCATGGTGGCGAGCGCAGCAGAAAATCGATTTTTCAATGTCGCTTTACGGTAAGTTTTTGCGGCGAATCCTGCCATGCTAACACCTGCTTTAGCTAGAAACCCTGCTGCTGCACCGACAGCCTTTTTAGCATTTATTTCGATACCAAGTTTATCGGATTGTTGTGGAAACAATGAAAGAACTGGAATCCATTCGGATAAACCCTCGTACCATGCCCAAGTTCTTTCATCAATAGTTCCCGCATGAATTGCTGCAGATATTTCTTCTAAACTCCCTGCAGAGAACCGTTGGCCTTCGGGATTTTCCAGCATGTATGTCATAGTATTAACGATTAATTATATTTTTTAGGCAGTGTTATCTTAACTCTAAAAATTAGGAAAGGGAGATGAGAATTTCTTTTGCATAAGAAATAGTTTATCCATCAGACCGCACGAATCCAGTTTTCCCTATCAAGTCAGGAGTCACGCGGTCCTCTTCGTCGCTGCCTTCCATGCAGTCACCGCGCCGCATAAATCTCCTAGTGCGCAGCCGACGGATTTGAAGAGAGTGATTTCCTGATCGTTTTGGCGAGTAGGTTGCGCGGCGCGGCAAAGATCTGCGAGTTGGGCTTTGACTTGATCTAACGAAAACACGCCTTCGGAAACAGGGACGAGAATTTCTCCGGCTTCGCGGAAGCAGTTTTCTTGGCTGTCGACATAAACGCTGGATTTAACAACCAGCTCTGTATCGCACTCACGCTTGGTGGCGTGATGATTGCCGATGAAATCTGTGTGGGTGCCGGGTTTGATCCACTCGCCGCGCACGAGAATTTCCGGACTGCCGGTGGCAGCGACGACGATATCCGCTTGGCCGCAGGCGCTTGAAAGATCGGTGGTGGTTTCGAAATGAATTTCGGTAAACTCTGCGGACATTTTTTGGCGTAAGGCGGCGACTTTTTCAGGTGAGCGACCCCACAGCAAAATGCGCTTCAATGGACGGACGCTGGCGTGGGCGCGGATAAGAAATGGCGCGAGCTTGCCAGTGCCGAGAAGTAGGAGTGTTTCTGAATTTTCGCGTGAGAGCAGTTGCGACGCGAGAGCAGAAACTCCGGCGGTTCTCCAGCAAGTGACGCTCACGCCATCGATCAACGCGAGAGGCTGTCCAGTTTTACGATCGAACAACATGATCTGCGAATAGAGAGTTTGCGCGGGAGCTTGGTTGTCGGGAAAGTAGGTGAATGCTTTTTGCGCGATCACTTCATCATTCCAACTAGGCAACATCGCAAACGCGTCGTGTGAGCCTGATGCCTGGTCCAGCAACAACACCTGCCGCGGCGGCATGGTGTGCGGTGCCGCAAAGGTCAGTCGCAGAGATTCAATGAAATCCGGATAATGCAGCGAGGCGTGGACTTGCTCAGCGGAGATTAGTTGTAGGCTCATATTTAGAAGACTTTGGGGCGATAGCCTTACGTTGCCAAGTGAGTGGATGATATTTCCGGCATTATTTACAAGGAGGGAGGAGAGGAGAAGAATGGTTGGATTCATCCTTATTTAAATAACCATGAGTTTCTCTCTTCTTCTCCTTAACCTCCTCCCTCCTTGTAGAAAAAAGCCCAAACTCCCCCGCGGCTTGCAATTGTCCCAGCGGAGCTTAAAGATGCGCTCGTGTTTGAGACCAAGATCATAGAAGCCACCGACGATGGAATGAAAGACGCGCAGAATGCTGCGGTCGATCTTTTGCAGCAGGGTGAAGTCGTCGCGTTACCGACCGAGACAGTTTACGGGCTTGCGGCGGATGCGTTCAACCCCGAGGCGGTAGCGAAAATTTTTGCGGCCAAAGAGCGTCCAGATTTTGATCCCTTGATTGTGCATATCGCATCGGCTCGCGATTTAGAAAGGGTCGCGATCGTCCCTAAAGACATCCAAGACAGCGTGAACCAGCTCATCAACGAATTCTGGCCGGGGCCACTGACCTTGATTTTACCTAAAACTCCAGAGGTCCCCGATATTGTCACCAGTGGCTTGCCAACGGTTGGGGTACGCCAGAGCGGTCATCCTATTTTCCGAGCCATTAACAAAGCTCTCGGAAATCCCATCGCCGCTCCGAGCGCGAATCGATTTGGGCGGATCTCTCCGACTTCCGCCTCTGCGGTGATGAAAGAACTTGGCGGGAGAATTCCATTGATCGTCGATGCCGGTGCATGCAGCGAAGGCGTGGAAAGCACGATTATCCGCATCGAACCGCGCGAAGGTAAAAAGCCGATTTTTTATGTCCATCGCGCAGGCCCGATCAGCAAGGAGCAACTGCAAAAATTTGGGAAAGTTCAGGCCGTTAAACCCGGCGAGAAACTCCAATCACCCGGCCAACTCGAAAGTCATTACGCCCCGCTCACTCCGTTTCGTTTGATCGAGAAACCAAGCGATTTTACTCCAGAGCTTGGCAAGCGATACGGCTTGTTGAGCTACACTGGCGAAGAAGGTGGAGAATTTGTTAGAATGCACCGTTGGGACAACGTGGTCGCACTCAGTCCAGGTAGTGGAAAGCTTGCTGAGGCTGCGGTTCGCTTGTTTTATGCGATGCGTGAAATAGACGAAATGGACCTCGATGAAATCATCGCCGAGCCTGTCAGCGAAGTCGGCCTCGGCGTTGCGATCATGGATCGGTTGAGGCGCGCTTCGGCGAGGTGAAAGCGTCTCTCATATTTCTTAACTCCTAATTTCTCCTAAATTAGGAGTTGGAATTATGTTAGAGCGTTTGCCCAAAAGTCTGTGCGTGAAAAGCCGAGATCGTGAAGACCTAGTTCAAGGTGTGATGAATGAGCGTATGAACATACGCGATTGACTTGTCCGCCCTAGCTCATTGAGCGAAGGCGGAAGAACAACGCACGAATGGGACTTCGCGATCCGAACCCTAAAGTCCATCTCTAGCGCACGAACTTTTGGCAACCGCTCTGAGCGCAGCCAGCCTTGCGCTGTCGAGGAGTTCATTGGCGGATGCTATCGCCAAGAATGAGGATGATTTTTTACCCACCAACAGCTTTTCTGCAGCGCTTGCTAAAGGAGCAACTGAGAGAAGGAAAAGGAGTAAAATGGAGAGGGTTTTATTCATGACAACGAGATTCCATGAATCATTACGACGTCGATGTGACAACTTCTTCAAAGATTTTAAGTTGTGACCTAATGCCCGTGCAATCATCACGTTAATCCTGCGGCACGTGTGGCTCGAACGTCATGGAGCGTTCGTGTTCGCGGGCTTTGGCGGCGCGTTTGGCTAGAGTTTGGAAGTGCTCTTGAGCGCGGAACGGCTTCTCGCCTTTCTTTACGGCGATCGGCTTTGAGCTGCCATCTGATTGGATGCGGTAAGCGTTTTGGTTATCTTTGAAATAGGTTTCCAAAATTTTAATCAGGCGACGCTTGATCGTTTTTTCCTCAATCGGGATCATCAGTTCGACGCGTTTTTCTAAGTTACGTGTCATCCAGTCAGCTGAAGCGATGAATACCTCAGGATCGCCGCCTTGGTGGAAATAAAACAGGCGTGCATGTTCGAGGAAACGATCGATCACAGAAACGACCTCGATGTTTTTCGAGAATTTCTCACCAGGAATCAGACAGCAGATTCCACGAACGTTGAGTTGAACTTCGACACCTGCCTGCGAGGCGGTGTAGAGCGCTGAGATGATATCTGGGTCTTGGAGTGCGTTGGTTTTCGCAATAATCTTTGCGGGTAGCCCTTGCTTGGCGCGTTCGGTTTCGCCGGCAATAAGATCTAACAAACTTGGCTTCATCGCGGATGGCGCGGGGATGAGGCGTTGGAAGCGAAGCAGTTTAGATCGGCCCGTCACCGCGTTGAACAACAACGATGCATCGTTTCCGTATTCGGATTTGCAGGTGAGGTAGGAAAGGTCTGTGTAGAGCCTGGAGGTTGTTTCGTTATAATTCCCTGTGCCAAGATGGACATAGCGGCGGAGTCGTCCGGCTTCGCGGCGGACGATGAGGCAGATTTTTGCGTGGGTTTTCAGGTTTTTCACTCCATAAACAATCTGGGCTCCGGCGTTTTGTAGTTCATCAGCGCGGGTGAGGTTTCGGGCTTCGTCGAAGCGTGCTTTCAGCTCAACGAGGGCGGTAACATGCTTGCCGTTTTCCGCTGCTTTAATCAGGGCATCGATGATGCGCGATTGGCGAGCCGTGCGATAAAGAATCTGCTTGATCGCGATCACATCTGGATCTGCGGCCGCTTCTTCGATGAGGCGAATGACTGGATCGAAGGATTCGTAAGGATGAAAAAGAAGGACATCGTTCGCGGCGATGGTTTCAAACATGGAAACTCCCGGTGTGATCGACGGGCTGTTATGGGAAGGCCATTCTTCATCGCGCAGGTGATCAAAATCAGGAAGAAAGGCTAGTTCCATGAACGATGCCAGACCGAGGGGCCCATCATGGCGGTAAA
>JBILMI010000001.1:0-57367 GCA_044375585.1 Luteolibacter sp. | reverse complement strand
CTTCTTCAGCAGAATCTTTCGATCCCTCCGATTTGAAATGCGCGCGTTCTGGATCGAATTTCTCTAGCAAGATACGTGCGATGCGAGTAGCCGGTTCGTTGATGAGGCCGAGAAGTTGTGAAAGAACCGCTTCGCGAGAAGGGATGTCGGCAAGCATTTTGAGCTTGGCGGAATCGAGGATATCGGTTCCGAGGATTCCGACCTTCATTTCGGGTTTCTTGAATTCCTTTTCGAAATTCTTGAGAACCTTTGCTGCGGAGAACACTTCTGCATTACCGGTCACGAAAGCAGTTTGACCGACAAGATCGGCACCTACGTCTGGAAGACCAGCTTCGGAAAGGGCTTTGCGCATGTAGCTATTTTTGGCAACTGTGCACTTGGCTCCGTTGTCGTCCAATCGGTTACGAAGTTCGCTGAACTGAGGAACAGTCAGGCCAGTGTAATCGATGACGATCACATATGGAGATTCATTGACGCGGGACAGCAGGCCATTGATGATGATTTGTTTATCTGGATTCATAGTCGTTGGGTGCTGGGTTTATGCGGTTGCTTTAGTGGTGTAAGATGATGCCTCAAGAGGCAGACCCGGAAGCATGGATGCAGCAAGAGTCACTGCTTGGACGAAGTTTCCTTTTGCGGATGGTGGCTTGGAACGAACGACACTGTCGAGGAACGCGCGGGCGTTTTCTTCGAGTTGTATATCGTCGAAGCTGGCTTTGCCGATGGCTCCAGAGATGTTACCGTTTTTATCGAGTTTGTAATCGATACGACCAGCTTTAACCTCTTTAACGGCTTTGGCGACATCGTCGGTAACCGTTCCAGTTTTTGGGTTAGGCATTAAACCGCGAGGTCCGAGGACACGCGCGATTTTACGAACTTCGGCCATGGCATCTGGAGTGGCGATTGCGGAATCGAAGTCAACGAAGCCGTCTGAAATTTTCTTAATGAGATCTTCGTAACCAACGTGTTCAGCACCTGCAGCAACGGCGGCCTCGGCGGCAGCGCCTTGTGCAAATACGACGACGCG
The DNA here is from genome assembly GCA_044375585.1 of Luteolibacter sp. Taxonomy (GTDB): domain Bacteria; phylum Verrucomicrobiota; class Verrucomicrobiia; order Verrucomicrobiales; family Akkermansiaceae; genus Luteolibacter. The sequence continues at coordinate 56,340 of JBILMI010000001.1, read as the reverse complement.
GACATTTTTACCAGTTCCATGAGGAAGGGATACGGAGCCACGAACCATTTGGTCGCTTTTACGTGGGTCAACACCAAGCTTGAACGAAAGTGTTACAGTAGGAATGAACTTCGGAGCTGGTAGATTCTTCATGGTGCTAATTGCATCCTTGAGAGAATAGGATTTATCGGAGCCAACCTGTTCGGCGGCTTTATTGTAGCGTTTGCTGCGTTTTTTTGACATATATTGGTTTGGTTTGCAGTGATAACGGATAAGTCGGTTAACTTATCCTCTTGCGGTGTCCGAAGACCGTTTTGAAACGGCCAGCGAACTGAGAATCTTACATACCTTCGACTTCAAGACCCATTTGACGAGCGGTGCCAGCAAGGATGCGAGCTGCTGCTTCTGGATCTTTGGTGTTAAGGTCAGGCATTTTGATGTTTACGACTTCCATAAGCTGAGCTTTGGAAATTTTGCCGACTTTCTTTTTGTTAGGCTCGCTGGAACCGGAGGCAAGGCCTGCTACTTTCTTGAGCAAATTACCTGCGGGTGGACGCTTGGTGATGAAAGTGAAGGACTTATCTTTATAGACAGAAATCACGACTGGAAGAATATCACCGGACTGTGATTGAGTGGCAGCGTTGAATTCTTTGCAGAAACCCATGATGTTGACACCTGCTTGACCGAGAGCTGGTCCGACTGGCGGCGATGGGTTGGCGGCTCCAGCAGGGATCTGGAGTTTGATGATTTTGGTAACTTCCTTGGCCATGATATTAGTGGTTAAAAATTGGGTAACAGATTGTCTTAAGATGTGATTTGAAATTCAAGGGGATCATTCGCGCTCAACCTGCCAGTATTCGAGTTCGACTGGGGTGGTGCGTCCGAAGATATCGACGGCAACGCGAAGTTTTCCGCGCTCTGGATCGATTTCTTCGACCACGCCGTTCTGAGATTGGAATGGACCGTCGGCGACTTTGACCGTGTCTCCAACTTCGAAAGAAATCGCAGGTCGAATGGTTTCTTCTCTTTCTTGGATTTGGGAAAGCATAGCTTCAACCTCGCGCGGGCGCATCGGAGCTGGGCGGTCTTTGGTTCCTGCGAAGCCAATTACGCCATCAATTTCCTTGATGAAAAACCAAGTTTTTTCGACGAGTTGGTTATCCTCAGTGGCGAGATACATGTTGACGATGATGTAACCAGGGAAAAATTTCTTCTTTGTCTCGGTTTTTTTGCCACGCTTGATTTCAGAGACGATCTCAGTAGGAACTAGCACCTCGCGGATGTAATCTTGCATTTCCTCAGCTTCAACCTGACGGGCGATGCGATCACGCACCTTGCCTTCCATGCCTGAGAGCACTTGGACAACATACCATTGGTCTTTATAATCTTTGGAATTTGGCATTGGAAAATGGTGTTAAGCGAAAAAGGGAAATTAGATGAAAATTTTGGTCAGGAAACCGACCACATAAACTTGCAAGAAATCCCAAAACTGGACAAAACCAGCAAGAAGGATAACGGCGATAAGAACGACGATCGTTGAATCAATGAGTTCTTTGTATTTTTTGAAGCCGCGTGCTTTTGGATCAGAATCCCATGGCCAGCTAGCTTTGCGAAGTTCTCCTTTGACCTCCCCGATAAAGCTAGAGACTTTAGCGAGATTGCGGATCAACAAGACAAGCAGAAAAATCAGAATCGCATACACGATTCCTGTGGAGACCCAACTATCGTTGATCTTAATATATTCGAGGAATGTCTTAATGTATTCGAGGAATTTCATTCGCTGAGAAGGGTTAACGGAAAGTGGCACGCCAGGAGGGACTCGAACCCCCAACATTCGGTTTTGGAGACCGACGCTCTACCAATTGAACTACTGACGCGTTAGATTGAAAAAGTGAAAGGTTTTGAGGCGACTTTAGGGCACCCCGGTTTAGCGGGGTGCCCCAAGTGCTTGGCTCACCGCTTAGTTTGCACCAAGCGGCTACACCGTTGATTTATCTTACTTGATGATTTCACCAACACGACCAGCACCAACGGTGCGGCCGCCTTCGCGAATTGCGAAACGCATGGTTGGCTCCATGGCGATTGGGTTGATGAGTTCAACTTCAAGATTGATGTTGTCACCAGGCATCACCATTTCGACTCCTTCTGGGAGCTTAATGCTGCCAGTCACGTCAGTCGTGCGGAAGTAGAATTGTGGACGATAGTTCGAGAAGAACGGGGTGTGACGGCCACCTTCTTCTTTGGAAAGAACGTAGATCTCGGATTTGAAGATCGTGTGACCTTTTACAGTGCCTGGCTTGGCCATAACTTGACCACGCTCAACATCGTTTTTCTTAAGACCACGAACAAGAAGTCCGACATTGTCACCTGCACGACCTTCGTCGAGTAGTTTACGGAACATTTCGATGTCGGTAACGGTGGTTTTCTGTGTGTCACGGATACCAACGATTTCTACTTCTTCCATTTTTTTGACGATGCCACGCTCAACACGACCGGTGCAGACCGTGCCACGGCCTTCAATCGAGAACACGTCTTCGATTGGCATGAGGAAAGTTTTGTCGATAGGACGCTCTGGCTCAGGGATGTAAGAATCCACTGCGTCCATGAGTTTGAAAACGTTTGCCATGTGGACCGGATCGCCTTCGAGGGCTTTCACAGCGGAACCAGCAACAATTGGAATGTCATCACCTGGAAAATCGTAAGAGGAAAGAAGATCGCGGATCTCCATCTCGACGAGCTCGATGAGTTCTGCATCATCAACAAGGTCAACTTTGTTCATGAAAACAACGAGCGCAGGGACACCCACTTGGCGAGCAAGAAGGATGTGCTCACGTGTCTGAGGCATTGGGCCGTCAGCAGCGGAAACGACAAGGATAGCGCCGTCCATTTGAGCAGCACCAGTGATCATGTTTTTCACGTAGTCGGCGTGTCCTGGGCAGTCAACGTGTGCATAGTGACGCTTTTCGGTTTCGTATTCAACGTGTGCAGTGTTGATGGTGATACCGCGCTCACGCTCTTCGGGAGCAGCATCGATGTCCGCATAGGATTGCTTCTTGGCTAAACCTTTTTCTGCGAGCGTATTTGTGATAGCTGCGGTAAGGGTGGTTTTGCCGTGGTCGACGTGACCGATGGTGCCGATGTTAACGTGCGGCTTGTTGCGTTGGAATTGTTCTTTGGCCATTTTCGTATTGGTTTCGCTGAGAAGTTTCTGAGAAGTTTTTGCTAGTGTATCATGGAGCTCGTGGGGGGAATTGAACCCCCGACCTCATCCTTACCAAGGATGCGCTCTACCCCTGAGCTACACGAGCAATATGGATTGTTGTGAGCTCATCCTTTCTAACGACAAAAGAGCCGCGTCCTGTCACATGTTGAGTGAGACTGGGCGCGGGATCCGCTGCTGCTGTAGGGAAGAGCGGGCGGAGACTATCAAAGAGTTGCACTCTGTCAAAAAAAATGTGGTTGTTTCGCAATTTTCTCTCAAACCCTTTATTTTACGGGATTTCAATCAATCAACGAAGCTGTAATAATGCTCAAATTCGAAAAATATGCTCGAATAAATAGCCCTTACCCAGATTTTCGATTCTTACTGATCAAAAAGGATCATCGTCCACCCACTCATTTCCGACATTCCAGACCTCCACGAGATGTTTTGGGAAATCATCTAAAAAACGTGAGGGACGGCAGAGTATGTCACCTGTGTAACTTTTGGGATTCATCATCGGATAGGTTAAGTAAAGTTGATCTTTGGCGCGAGTCAGCGCCACGTAAAATAGACGCCGTTCCTCTTCAAAAGCCGCATCATCATCCGCTTCCAGAATCCGACCATTTGGAAACTGACCGTCCACTAGCCAAATCAAAAACACCACTTTCCACTCCAAGCCTTTCGCCTGATGGATGGATGACAGTGTGACTTTATCGTCGTCATTGTCGGCTTTTTCTCCAGTCGGCTCGCCATCCGTAGTGCTCATTAAAGAGAGTTGAGCCAAGAATTCCAGGATATCGTCAAAAGTCCCGCTGTATTGGATCAGTTGCTCAATATCACCGCGCCGGCCTTCATAATTCTCAAAACTTTCCTTTAAATACTCATCGTATACCCCCTCGAGCACGCTGTAGAGCATTTCCGATGGACTCGCAAAAACTCCGTTCGGAGTCAATTCGTCTAAGGTGTAGTAAAGCTGTTCCCAGTGCTTGGCCGATTTTTTCGGTAAGGGATACGCTGAAAAAACATCCGACCACTTATCTGGCGGCTCGAGATTTTCCGACAAGGGATCACGTAGCCATTTCTGCCATAACTTCTCCGCAGCACCGGGACCGCAACCCGGTATTAGCTCCACCATTCTTTTGAAACTCACCTCATCTTTGCGGTTCGTTACAAATCGAATGAATGCCGCGACATCTTTAATATGCGCCTGTTCGAAAAATCTCAGCCCACTGGTAATCGAAAACGGAATTCCGCGCCGAGTGAGCTCCATCTGGATTTCAAGGCTCTGAAAATGCGCGCGGTAGAGCACTGCCATTTCGGTAAGCTCTATCCCCTCTTCTTCTCTCAACTCCAACATCCGCTGTGCAACGAACGCCGCTTGGCTATTTGGATCCTCCACCGCCACCAGTGCGGGTCGAGCGCCAACTTCCGAGCGCGATGATTTCAAATTCTTCTCAAAGCGCATCTTATTCGCCGAAATCGCAGCATTCGATAAATCCAAAATCTCCGGAACACTTCGATAATTTGTCTCAATCGTGTGGATCACCGAATCCGGATAGCGCGATTGAAAATTCAAAATGTGATCCACCTCCGCTCCACGCCAAGAATAGATCGATTGAGAATCGTCACCTACTGCCATCAAACTATTGGAATCGCCAGCTAGAAGATCAATTAACTCACTCTGCACCGCATTTGTATCTTGATACTCATCGACCAAAATATTCCGGAAACGCTTCCGATAAATTTCTAATACATGCGGATGATTTTTTAATAACACCACCGTGAGTTGCAACATGTCGTCGAAATCCACCGAGTTCGTGGCGCGCTTCTTCACTACGTATGCCGCATGGACTTTTTCGAGCTCTTCCATCCATTCGAGAAAATACGGATACCTCGCCACCAATACCTCTTCCAAACTCACTCCGGTGTTTGCGATCAAACTGTATAACGAGATCAAAACATCCGGTTTAGGAAAACGACGTTGCTTCGTGTCGATATCGCAACCCGCGACCACGCCTTTCATTAGCGATTTCTGATCATCACGATCCAAGATAGAAAACGACTTCGTGAAACCGATCTCTTCTGCATGGCTGCGTAAAATTCGATTACAAATCGAGTGAAACGTCCCCGCCCATAGATCCGCAACATCACCCGCAACCAAACTTTTGACCCGCTCCACCATTTCACGAGCGGCTTTATTGGTGAACGTCAGCAGCAAAATATTCCGCGCCTGCTCGCCTCTATCTAACAACCACGAAACCCGATACGTCAGCGTCCGAGTTTTTCCAGATCCCGCACCAGCGATCACCAACACCTTACCCGGCGCCGAGCTTACCGCACGAAACTGTTCCTCATTCAGAGCACGCTCATAATCAATCCCAGAAACCGAAGCTGATGCCTTGCGCTGAATTTTATATTCTCGTGCCATGACTGTTACGACTCGTGCTGACGATCCGCCGCATCAGCTTCTTCCACCGTGGCACCTGCGTCTACACGTTTGGCAAATGAAACGAAACGAGCAAGTTCGGAGCGCACAATCGGCAGCAATAGATATACGCCGATCAAGTTAGGAATACTCATCGCGAACAATGATGCATCTGAGAAATCCGTGGCGTTAGCCATCGATGCCGAAGAACCAACGATGATAATAAGACAGAAAATCACTTTGTAAACCCATGCCGTAATTGCCTTTTTCCCGAACAAATACTGCCATGCCTGCAAACCATAATAACTCCAAGTGATCAGAGTAGAGAACGCGAACAAGAACACGCAGAAAAAGAGGATGTATTTAAAGGAAGAATGAATCGTTTCAAAAGCTGCGGATGTCATTGCAATCCCCTCTTTGAAACCCGTGCCCGCTGCACTTAACACATAAGAATGACCGTTGATTGAATAGTTTGCGCTACTTCCTTCAAAATTCATCGTCACGCACAAGACCAATGCAGTCATTGTGCAGATGACCACCGTATCAAGAAACGGCTCTAACAATGCGACCACACCTTCCGATGCAGGACGGCGAGTTTTGGCCGCTGCATGAGCAATAGGCGCCGAACCAATCCCTGCTTCATTGGAGAAAGTGGCGCGACGCATACCCCAAACGAAAGCAGCTACCAGCCCACCAGTAATCGCCGCTCTCGGATGAAACGCTTCAGTGATGATCATCTGTAATGCTGGGAAAATATGCGAGGCGTTGACTACCAACACCAAAATGCAACTGACGATATAAGTGATGCACATTAAAGGTACCAGCTTATCTGTCACCTTGGCAATGCCTTGAATCCCGCCAATGATCACCAACGCCGTCATTAATGCCATGATCAGACCGAAGACCCATTGATTTTTAAAAAAGAACGAAGCCTCACCACCTGTGATATTAATCAACTGTGACGTGACCTGATTGACCTGAAAAATATTACCACCGCCAAACGAGGCGAAAACACAGAAGATCGCGAAGAAAAATGCAAGCACGACACCTAACGACTTCATACCTCGTTCGTTAAGTCCGCGGCGCAAATAATACATCGGCCCGCCATGCACTCGACCTTCGGTATCGAAAATACGATATTTCACGCCGAGCGTGCATTCGGCGAACTTCGTCGACATCCCCAAAAAGCCACTCAAGAACAGCCAGAAAGCAACTCCCGGGCCGCCACTGTGGATACCAATAGCAACACCCGCAATGTTACCTAACCCGACCGTACCAGATACAGCCGCGGTCAACGCTTGGAAATGGGTGACCGAACCTGGATCACTATCTAAACTATATTTACCCCGCACCGTGCGGAGCGCTAGACCAAAGGCGCGAATATTTATAAACTTAAACACAAAAGTCAAAATCACTCCAGCAGCTGCCAACCAGAAAATCACCAGAAACGTCTTCATTTTTGCCGGTGTCCACTGTCCGGAAAATGGTTTCAAAGAATCATTGCCTTTTTCGGCCATTCCTAACTCTTCACAATAAAGCCCGTCTTTGTTTTTAACGACATTCACGCGCTGCCAATCGACATTTTTATCTGCCCGATAATACCAATGATCCGCTGCTCCGGGTGCCGCCAGCGTCAAGTTTTCTGGCATTTCCGAAACCTTCTTTGGATCGATATCTGTCGCCAATGGATAGAAAATCGTGTTAACAAACGGCCCCGTTACATTGCCGAACCACTCATCAATTTTTTGGTCGAGAGTCTTCTGAGCAGGCTCTTTAGGTGAGGCTTCTTCCGCAATAGCAAAGCTACTTAGTATAAGAGAAAAAAGAAATGGTGTGAACCATCGGATCAGGAAAGAAGGTTTTTTCATAGCCAAAGAAACTGACCATCTGCATGCAAGCCTGCAAGCCACAATGCCAATTTAATTCACACTTGGTCTTTTACTCACTAGAAACCGATCCATGCACCCTATGAAACTCCTCCTAATTACGCTCTTTCACGGACTACTGCAGTGCACAGCATCCTCCTCTGAGCCCCTGAAAGTGATGACATGGAATATTAAATGGTTTCCCGGCGGATATCAGGAGGCTTCAAAATCCGAAAAAGCGGAACACATCAAATCCGCAAGTTCAATTCTACAAAAAGCCAAGCCCGACATCTTTCTTGCTCAGGAAATCCACGATGAAACATCATTCAAAGATCTCACGAATCAGAATGTGGATCTAAAGCCGCATGTTGTTACCAAGTTCATGGAGTTCGATGGAAAAAAACCTGCACCGCAGCAATGCGCTATCGCATCCAAACTCGAACTGCATTCCGGATGGCAGGAATCATTCAAACCAGTAAGACATCTTCCTAGCTTGCAACGCGGCTTTGCTTTCGCCGCTCTCAAGCACCCAGATGGGGGCTTAATGATGGTTTATTGCATTCACCTGCGCAGCAACCGTGGAAGTGAAACTCCGGATGGGGCCAAAAACATTGCCGCTACACGCACCGAATCAGTTCGCCAAATCATCGCCCACAAAAATGAAATGACCAAAAAGTTCGCCGGTGAAAAAATTATCGGTTGGGTCATAGGTGGAGATTTCAACAGCAACCACGACGGCCAATTTACCCTCTGCACCGCGATTCAAGATATGGTCAAGGCAGGTTTCCATAACTCATGGAAAGACACCCCTCTGAAAGACCGACTTACCTGGCGAAACAACCCACGCTTCGAAGATTTCAGACCCACCACTTTCGATTACATTTTCACCCAAGGCTTCGCCAAAAGGCAAGCCACGCTCATCCCGAATGTTTCACTGAAAGTCTCAGACCACGCGCCGGTGATTCTGGAGTTGTGTCATCCCTGAAACTTCTTTTTTGGCAGCCGCATGGAATGAGGAAAAATAGGATATTTCTTGGGAGAATTAAATACGTTTCGCTCCGCGCGGTGCCACGCCAATGTCACCCTACCTAATTCTCTACCCAAAACTCTTCTTCAGCCACAGATCGATTCTATCCACAATCGCTCCATAAGATTCAGCATCAAACGAGTGTCCCGCTCCCGGAATCTCGATGAGTTTTTTTTCGCAGCGCGCCACCTCAAATGCCTGCTGACTGTCTGCAATCGGCACCACATCGTCTTCCGTTCCGTGAATGAGCAACCATGGGCATTCGATCTTTGCTGCATCTGGCAACAAACTGCCGATTTCTTTTAAATCATTCACGTAGCTTTCAGAAAGCGGACAATCCTCATCATCCCACATAAAACCTTTTCCCGGCACCACATCGCCAAACTCACGCTCGACAAAACCTGCCGTGTTCACCATGCCCGCCAGTGAAATTAGGCACTGAATCGCCATGCCGCGCGCCGCCGTTTTCACACCCACCGCAGCACCCATACTGTGACCGATATAAGCAATCCTCTTTTCCTGATGCACCATATTTAAAATCGACCACAAATCATTCACCTCTTTAGTGATGTTTGAATCTTCAAACTTTCCCTGTGAAGCGCCATTTCCAGAAAAAGAAAACCGAATGCAGGGCCAACCTTTTTTAGCCAAGCCTTCCGCAATCGCCACGAGCAACGGTCTATCTTTATTACCCGTCACGCCATGCCCCAACACAACCATCGCACCCAGATGATTTCCGTGATGAAAAGCAATATCTAGCTGCTCACCTAGACTATTAAAAATTCGACTACTGGTTTCCATGGATTATAAATTTTTTCCGTTTCTTCCTGGAAAAGTCAGCTCAGCGACCACCGATTTATCCAAGTCTCCCAAACCGATTTCCATAAGTTTTCGATACTGCGCTTCGGTCGCACGCGATAGCGGAGTATCCACACCGGCCGTATTTGCAATCGCGTTCGCAATCCCACTATCCTTCGCAGCGTGTGATGCGGAAAAATAACAATCATGCTCGCGCGCGACCATATCGTCGCTGTCCGTTTCCAAGACGCGAGAATTTGCGCCCGTTTGCGAAAAAATTTCTCTGAGTAAATCTAAATCCAAACCTAAAGCAGCTCCCAGTCCAAGCCCTTCAGCAAGACCCGCGGTGTTGATGTTCATGACCATATTGACCAGCGCCTTGATCCGCGCCGCGTTCTCCACGGGTCCGACATAGCGTAGTGAGATCGACATATCTTTGAGTAAAGCTTCATGCGCTTTGAACGTCTCTTCTTCCCCACCAATCATCAGATATAAAGTACCCTGGCGTGCTTGCGTGATCGACGACGCCATGCTCGCAGCCAAGGTTTTCGCACCGACTTTTGCTGCTGCCTGTGCCGCTTTCATGTGCGCTTCCGGGCTTACCGTTGCGCAGTGAATGAATGTTTTTCCCGCAGCACCTTTTAATAGCGAATGATCGCCGAGCAAAATCTCTTCCATCGCCGCATCATCAGTCACCACCGTGAAAATGACATCCGCTGCCGCCGTGAGATCGGCCAGACATGTCATCGCCTTCGCTCCGAGTTCTTCAGCGATCGATTCCGCCACCTGATGAAAATGATCAAAGATCGCAGTGACTTCATAGTCCATATCCGCCAGACGGCGTGCCATATTCGCCCCCATGCGCCCAACCCCCACAAATCCTACTCTCGGTTTATTCATCGCCATATACCTCCCTCAAAAGCAAAGGCATCGCAACTTCAAAAGCCAGTTCTAGAAATCTAACTGATATCCAAGGACATCTCCGCTAATCCCTCCACCGCAGATATAGAATCCACCTGACACAATCTCTGCCGCAAATCTTTCGCTCCCGGAAACCCTTTGCAGTAGGCCATCAATCGACCGCGCATTGCGGTTAATGTTTGGCGTTCATTTCCATATCGATGACTTTCAACTGCCATGCGACAATGTCGCAGAATCAGCTCCCACCTCTCTTTTAGCGGCACGACTTCCATCACGTTGCCAGTTTCTAAAAAATACTTTGCCTCACGAAATACCCATGGATTCTGCATCGCGGCTCGTCCGATCATGACACCACTGACCGCAGTCTCACGCTTACGTCTAGCTAAATCCTCACCGCACGAAATATCGCCGTTGCCAATCACAGGAATGGTCACTGCACGTGCTACGGCGTCAATCGTTTCCCAGTCGGCTTCTCCAGAATATCCCTGGGCTCGGGTCCGACCATGCACCGCAATCGCTTGCATCCCACAATCTTCCAAAGTCCTCGCTACTTCCACCGCATTCACCGAATCCGCATCCCAGCCGATCCGGATTTTCGCGGTCACCGGCACATCCATTCCTACCGCTTGCGCCACTCCCTGCGCCACACTCGCCAGCAGCGGACAATCCCGTAGCAGTGACGATCCACCATTTCGTGATACCACTTTGTTCACCGGACAACCAAAATTGATATCGATGAAATCCGGAATTCTTCCCGCTAGCCCTTTGTCAATAATCTTCCGCGCCGCCTCTCCCATGCGCTCGCCATCCGCGCCAAACAGCTGCACTCCCACCGGCCGCTGTCCTTCATCAAATTCGGTGTATTTCCGCGTTCTATCATCCGCCTGCATAATCCCCTCAGCACTGACAAACTCGGTGACCATCACATCAGCGCCCATTTCTTTGCATATCCTCCGAAATATTAAATCCGTTACCCCCGCCATCGGCGCGAGATATAAAGGGAATTTTCCGTCTGAAAACCAGTGAAGCACTTAGGAACCCTAGCACCCTAGTCAATCTCTTTGTAAATCCATACTCACTTCCGCTTGCATGCGACCCGCTTCTCATCTACCGACAGCTCATCTCTATGAGCAATTACCGAGTCCTCGTCTCCGATCCCATTTCCGAAAAAGGTGTAGAAGCTCTTCGCTCGACTCCTAACATTTCCGTCGATGTCATAACTGGCCTCGCTCCCGATGAACTCAAAAAAATAATTGGTGAATATCACGGCCTCGTCGTGCGCTCACAAACCAAAGTGACTCGTGACATACTGGCTGCGGCAACCAATCTCAAAGCCATCGGACGCGCTGGTGTAGGCGTCGATAACATCGACCGTGAAGCCGCTACCGACCATGGTGTCATCGTGATGAATACACCTTCGGGAAACACCATCTCCACCGCCGAGCACGCCTTCACTCTCATGCTCTCCACAGCACGAAACATCGGCCCAGCACACGCAGGTGTTCTTGCCGGAGATTTCGCGGCCGCCCGCAAAGCTTTTCAAGGCATTGAGCTCAATGGAAAGCGCCTTGCTGTTATCGGCATGGGCCGCATTGGCACGGAGTTCACCAAGCGGGCACAAGCCTTCAACATGGATGTCGTCGCCTACGATCCATTCCTAACAGAATCCCGCGCTCGCGAGCTCAAAGTCACCCTCGCAGAATCACCAGACATCGCCCTCACTGGGGCCGATGTTGTCACCCTCCACGTTCCCCTTACTAATGACACCCACCACCTCATGAATAAAGAGCGCATCGCTCTCATGAACAAAGGTGCCATTATCATCAACTGTGCACGAGGCGGACTTATCGATGAAGTAGCTCTCAAGCAAGCCATCGATTCAGGTCACATCGCTGGATGTGGACTCGACGTATTCGAAGATGAGCCCCCTTCCGCAGATCATCCACTGTTCAGCCTAAAAAAACACATCGCTTTCACCCCTCACTTGGGTGCCTCCACCAATGAAGCCCAAGAAAACGTGGGAATCGAAGTCGCCATCCAGATTCGCGATTTCCTCACCACCGGTGAAATTCGCAACGCAATCAACATGCCCTCGCTCGATGCCGCAGCGCTCACCGCCATCGGCCCTTATCTCGAACTCGCCGGTGCTCTCGGCACCCTGCTTGCAAAACTCGGCCCAGCCAACCCAGACTCGATCCGCGTCTCCTATCACGGCGGCCTCGCCACTAAGGACACTGGCCTCATCTCCCGCACCGCCCTCTATCGCCTGCTCTCATGCTCGCGTGCCGATGGCCAAGTGAACCTCGTCAACGCCCCCGCCATCGCGAAAGCCATGGGTCTTGATCTCGTGGAATCCACCATCAGCGCACAGACCGAGTTCAACGATCTCCTCGTCGTCGAACTCCGCAAAGGAGACGTTAAGTTCCGCGTCGCTGGCACGATTATCGGACGTAGCCCCCGCATCGTGGAAATTGATCGCCTCTTCGTAGACAGTCCGATCAAAGGGCACCTCTTGATCGTCCGCAATGACGACCGCCCCGGCATCGTCGGCGCCGTCGGCACGGTGCTCGGAAATGCCAGCCAGAACATCGCCAACTTCTCCCTCGCCCGCGACAAATCGAAAAGCGATGCCCTCTCACTCATCGAGCTGGACGCGGCTCTGCCATCTGATGTCATGGAATCCATCCGCGCTATCCCCGGCGTCACCTCCGTGACAGGTATCAGTCTTTAATAACATAAAGAAATCTTCCATTATCTGCCGTAAAATTCCCAAACTTCTCCTTGCCAACAGACATTCCACCTTTTTATGATAATGCCCGTATGAAAAAACTTCTATTCATCACTGCCAGTCTTGTAGCCCTCTCAGGCTTCGCCGCTGCTGACATTCAATCTCCTCCCGGTTCACACTACACATCAACCCGTAAACTTGGTCGCGCTATCGGCAATATACTATACGGTGTGATTGAAATTCCTGAGATGATGGTTCGCAGAACCGATACCTACGGCGCTAAAGCTGGCTGGAGTTATGGCGCTATCGATGGAACTAACCGTGCTTTCAAGCGCCTCGGTTACGGCTTCTACGAACTTTTCACCTTCACTTGCCCTACCTACCGCGGCACATTCAAACCCCCTTACGAAAAATGCGGCCAAGATAATCGCATTGAAATGAGCGTGCATGAAGGCCTCTCAGAATTTCCACCAGAACTGGGCTTCGAGAGCTACTACAGCCACGTTCGCAGTAAATCCTTCTAATCCTACATTCCTCCAAGTTTTCATCAACCCAGCCGATTCGTTTCGGCTGGGTTTTTTATTGCTGTTTGCAATTTATTTCAGTTTTTATCGAGAAACTCGCATTCTTAGCAAAATTTCGCTTGTCCTGACCTGTAAATTCCACCAACCTCCGCGCCCGCCCAACAGGGGCAACCCCAACACGTTATACCATGTCAGTCTCTCTCCGTCTCAACCGCAAGGGCACCAAAGATCGTCCTTACTACAAAATCGTAGCCGTCGACAGCCGCAAGCGTCGCGACGGTCGCTATATCGAACAAATTGGAACCTACAATCCACTTATCGAAGGTACAAATTACGAAATCGATCTTGAAAAAGCCGATAAATGGCTCGCGGTTGGCGCAAAAGCATCCGAGACCGTAAACAGCTTCATCCGCAAAGCGCGCACAGCTGCAACCAAGTAATCCTAGGCTTACCAAAGCTTTTAAATATAGTTTCTCTTTCAAAGACCGCTTCCCTCTTGGGTTGCGGTCTTTTTTATAAATCGTAATCCTCATTCATGTCTCACGAAACTTTTGAGCAATTCATGCAACGTTGCCTGCATGATCCAGAACGAGGCTATTACTCAAAAAACATTCGTGCCATCGGCCAGCGCGGTGATTTTACCACCGCCCCTCAACTCTCCGATGCACCCGCTAAAGCCATTGCAGCATGGGCATCTCAAGCTATGCGTTTCCACCAAACTCGCAACCTCATCGAGGTCGGCCCTGGCATGGGCACGCTTTCCAAACAAATCCTACGCCACCTCCCCCTAACACATCGTTTCACTACTAAATTACACTTAGTCGACTCCTCATCCACCTTACTCAACCACCAAAAAAATACTCTCAGAAAACGTGCTTCATTCCACACAACGATTCACGAAGCCCTGACATCCTGCGGTGGCAATGCCGTAATTTTTTCTAACGAACTCGTCGATGCCTTTCCTGTCCGCTTGTTTCAAAAAACTCAGACCAACTGGCAAGAAATTGCATTGATTCACTCCAATAGGCAGACCCAAGAAATATTGATCGATCCCGTATCATTGCCAGAATCCTCAATTTTCAAATGCAATTTAACGATAGGCCAGCGTGTCGAAGTCCACGAGTCCTATCAGAAGTGGCTACAGTCATGGTTACCTCAATGGCATCGAGGAGAAATGCTAACCATCGATTACGGGAGCCTAGCGGAAAATCTTTACCATCGCAGCCCTCAAGGCTCGCTGCGTGGATACCTACTTCAACAGAGAGTCGAGGGCGCTGCCATTTACCATAACCCCGGACTCCAAGACCTCACCGCAGATGTAAATTTCACTGATTTAATCGAATGGGGGCAACCGCGACTACGACACGAAGCCCCCCAGAGCTTTAGCAATTTCATAAATCCCTTCACAAAAAACCAAGACCATCAACTTCTCGCCGCCTGTGACCATTTCATGTCACTTCGCCAATCTCCCCAAAATCTCACGAATTTAAAATGATATCAAATCGTTTCGATTGATTGACACTGTCAATTCACTTGACCATCTTCGCATCCAACTAACCCTTTAGCATGGAATATGCTAACTTCCATTAAAACCTCTTTTTAAAAACCAGTGTTCTCCAACGAAGATTATCTCGCCGATCTCCTCGTCGATGCCGGCATTCTAACCGCTCAACAACTTGATGAAAATCGCTCCGTTCTCACTCTCGGATCGACCATCATCAAACACTTAATTGCAACGGGAAGCGTTAGCGAGGAACAAGTCAGCGAGACTCTTGCCAGCAATGCTGGCGTCCCATTTGTAGCCATCCATCAACTGACTCTCGACCCCTCGATCATCACCGCAATTCCCGATGATATCGTCCAACGTTATCGTGCTATTCCCATCGCTGATGACGGCTCATTTCTAACCGTTGCTGTCGCAGATCCTTTAAACTTCGAAACACTCGATAGCTTACCGCACGTCACGGGCAGAGAACTTAATTTTGCCTGCGCAACTCCTACAGATATTCAAAATCACCTCAGGCAGTTCTATCACGTCGAGGAAGAGAAAAATAAATCCACCAGTGATGAATTTCAAATCTCTACCGGAGATAGCGAAGCAGGAGTCGAAGCCGGTGACGCACCCGTCATCCGCCTTGTCCAACAAACACTCACCGAAGCATTTCGCTTAAAAGCATCCGATATTCATATCGAGCCTCTCGAAACATCCGTCCGCATCCGCTACCGCCTTGATGGCAAATTAGTACATGTGGATTCTCATCCAAAGAAACTACTCCCCTCGATCATCGCTCGTCTCAAAGTTATGAGCGGAACGATGTCGATTGCAGAAAAACGACTCCCACAAGATGGTCGTATCCAACTCAAAATGGGAGAGAAAGAAGTTGATCTCCGTGTTTCATCCGTTCCCTCAAATCATGGCGAATCCATCGTCATGCGTATTCTTGATAAAACTGCTTTATTACTAGGCTTACCTGAACTCGGATTCTTCTCAGACGATCAAGCTCAATTCGAAAAATTACTTGGATTACCAGACGGCATCATACTAGTCACCGGTCCTACCGGCTCAGGTAAAACCACTACGCTTTACGCCTGTCTCAACGTCATCAACCGACCCGATAAAAAAATCATCACCGTTGAGGATCCTGTTGAGTATGAGCTACCTGGCATCAACCAAGTCATGGTTAAATCAGAAATCGGCATGACCTTCGCCGCAGCCCTGCGCGCGATGCTTCGCCAAGCTCCTAACATCATCATGATTGGAGAGATTCGAGATGCCGAAACTGCAAATATTGCAATCAATGCATCTCTAACAGGTCACTTGGTATTCTCTACCCTTCATACCAATGATGCACCATCCGCTGTCGCTCGTCTCGCCGATATCGGAGTCAAACCTTTCCTTATTGCCTCCGCCGTTCGTTCTATTCTCGCCCAACGCCTTGTCCGCAAACTATGCCCGATCTGTAAAGCTCCTACAGAACTCAACCAAAAACAAATGCGCTCGCTCCACATTGATGCCTCGCGAGTTACTGATTCATTCATTTTCGGTCCAACAGGATGCGAAAAATGCCGTGGAAACGGCTACCGTGGACGTATGGGTATCTTCGAACTTTTCAACATCGATGATGAAGTTCGCTCACTGATCAACACGGAACAATCCACCAATCAACTTAGAAGACGCGCTCGTGAACTCGGTATGCGCACGCTCCGCGAAGACGGCATCCGAAAAATCCTTGCCGGCGTTACTTCCGCTGAAGAAGTCATTCATGCCACCATGGGTGACCTCGATTAACCGCCACTCACAAAAACTCATCGTCCTGCCTACACCCAACCATGGATAATCGCCAACTTCTAGAATTGTTCCAATCGAGAGGCCTCATCGATACTTCACTCACCGATGAAATCCTCGACGAAGTCGGAAATAGCGGAAAGTCTGTGCCCGAACTCCTAGCCGACTTCGGCGTAATTCAACACCGTGACGATGTCTGGCCAGTCGTCGCTACAGAACTTGGAGCGAATACCATCGATCTTAAAAATTGGGTCCCTCCCCAAGCTTTACTCGACCTCGTCCCAGCTGGGACTGCACGCCTCCACGGCGCCCTTCCTGTCAATTTCGATGGCCAAGGACTCCATATCGCTCTGGTAGACCCCCTTAATCCTCAAACGATCGAGGATTTACGTTTTACCCTCGGCCGTGAAATCATTGTCGTCGTTGCACCTGACTACCTCGTTGAAGCTAAAATTAATGAATGCTACGGCGGAGAGGGCCGAGCGATGGATGATATTCTCAGCCAGCTCGATATAGTCGCCGATGAAATTGACGCGGCTAACGCCGAGGCAGAAGCAAACTCGGCACCCATTGTCCGCTATGTCGATCTTGTTCTCTATCAGGCGATCAAAGAAAAAGCCTCCGACATTCATTTTGAGCCATTTGAAAAAGACTTCAAAATTCGCTATCGTGTGGACGGTGCTCTCTACGAAATGGCACCGCCTCCTGTTCACCTGGCCCTGCCTATCATCTCGCGGGTTAAAGTCATGGCAAACATGAACATTGCCGAGCGACGCATCCCGCAAGATGGACGCATCGTGAAACAGATCGGAGAAAAACAAGTCGATATGCGGGTCTCCACACTGCCCACTCACCACGGGGAATCCGTCGTGCTCAGGGTTCTCGATCGTTCATCCGTAAACCTAAGCCTAGAGAACCTTGGACTAACCCCAAGCATCTATGAATATATCGGAGATACCATCGAGAAACCTAACGGAATCTTCATCGTTACAGGTCCAACCGGTGCAGGTAAAACCACCACTCTTTACGCCGGACTTCGTCGCATCAACACCATTGATGCAAAACTACTTACTGCCGAGGATCCGGTCGAATATGACATTGACGGCATCATCCAAATACCTATCAACGAAGCAATCGGATTGGACTTTCCTCGCGTATTGCGAGCCTTCCTTCGCCAAGACCCAGATCGCATCATGATCGGGGAAATGCGAGACAAGGAAACCGCAACCATCGCCATCCAAGCAGCACTCACCGGTCACTTAGTGCTTTCCACACTTCACACCAACGACTCCGCTGGAGCCATCACACGTCTGATCGACATGGGCTGCGAACCTTTCCTTGTCGCCGCATCCTTGGAAGGGGTTTTAGCTCAACGCCTAGTTAGAACCATTTGCAAAGACTGCATCAGCCCGTACGAACCCAGCGAGTCTATCCTCAGCCAGCTTGGGGTTTCTGCTCACGAATTGGGAGATAAACAATTCTACACGGGCGCAGGCTGTGATATCTGCGGTCAATCTGGTTACCGGGGTCGTGCCGGTCTCTACGAACTACTCAACATTACAGAACCCATTCGTGAACTCATCACAAACCGTGCTCCGACTGTCGTTATCAAACAAAAAGCCATCGAACTAGGCATGAACACACTCCGAGAAGATGGTTTACGTAATATTTACCTCGGTAAAACCACTATTGAAGAAGTGCTGAAATACACCTGAACCCAGATTTACATTAACTTTCTTCTTCTGATCACGAAAAAATTGTTTATCTATCCTTTAAATTACTTTTTTAAATAACTAAACTATTCTATGCCTAATTACATTTATTCAGCACTCGATGCAAAAGGTGAGCAAACCGATGGCGTGCTTTCCGCCTCATCTGAGGCAGAAGCCATTCAAATGCTGAGGGCACAGCATTTATTCCCAACTCAAGTTTATGAGGAAGGAACTGCCAAATCGGCTACTGGATCAAAAGCACCGAAGAAATCTAAGGCTAAGAGCAAAGCTGGCTCAATGAATATAACTATCGGCAAAACTAAGGGCACCGTTAAGCCGAAAGTTCTGATGGTTTTTACAAGACAGCTTGCGACCCTGATTGATGCTGGCCTACCGCTACTGCGCTCGCTGACCGTCCTCGGAAAACAAGAGCCTAATCCGGCTCTTAAATCGACCATCTCCGTCCTCGCAGATTCTGTCCAAGGAGGTTCTACTTTTTCCGAATCTCTGGCACAGCACCCGAAAATATTCAACAAACTCTTTGTGAACATGGTTAAAGCGGGTGAGCTAGGAGGTGTTCTTGAAGTTGTCCTCAACCGTCTCGCAGAATACCAAGAGAAGGCAGACAAGCTGAAAAATAAGATTGTTTCAGCCATGGTCTATCCGGCGATCGTGATGTTCATCGCTGTAGCCATCTTAGTCTTCCTCATGGTCGTCATCGTTCCTAAATTCAAGGAGATGTTCAACGATAACGATGCTGAACTCCCTCTGATATCCCAAGTTGTTTTTGGATTCTCTGAGTTCTGCCTAGCAAGTCCCATTTCCATCATCCCCAACGTCGTCTGGATGTTTATCGCAGGCTTCGTTGTCTACCTGATCTTAGGCGCAATGGGAAAAACGAAGAACGGTCGCGAAATCATTGATAAACTTAAACTTCACTTACCTATCTTTGGAGACATCCAAAGAAAATCTGCCGTATCCCGCTTCGCAAGAACGCTCGGCACGCTCGTCACCTCTGGTGTTCCCATCCTTCAAGCACTCAATATCACCCGTGATACAGCCGGCAACGTCGTTATCTCAAATGCCATTTCAAAAGTCCACGAGGCCGTGAAGGAAGGCGAAACGATCGTGACCCCACTCACTGCCAGTGGTGTATTTCCCAACATGCTCATCTCCATGGTCGATGTAGGTGAGGAAACCGGACAACTTCCTGAAATGCTCCTCAAAGTCGCCGATGTCTATGATGACGAGGTAGATAACGCGGTTACAGCTCTTACTTCCATTCTAGAACCGATCATGATTGTGTTCCTAGCCTTGATCGTCGGAGCCGTCGTCTTTGCTCTTTTCCTGCCGCTCATCAAAATGATCTCCGTGATGAGTGATGCACAATAACCACTGATATCGATGAAACAAACCTCTCAGATTCAACAACCGTTGGGCTTTACTCTTGTTGAGGTAATGGTTGTGATCACGATTATTATTGTTCTTGCCGGCCTGACCGTCGGCGGACTGCAATTTGTCAACGCGAAGCGAGACAACAGCAAAGCTGAAATCCAAATTAACCTACTTTCCCGTGGCATCGAAGAATATAAACTCGATAACAGCGATTACCCAGGTGATGTAAACGCGGGAGGTTCAAATGGCCTTGATCAAACAAATATGCTTTTCGAAGCACTTTACTATGATGGCTTAACAGCTTTGGAAGCAGGAGACAATTCTGCCACCATTTACCTTTCTGAACTTGATCCGGAAAACGACATTCAAAAATGGATCCAAGGTTCTGGCGCTAGCTCAAAAATCATCGACCCGTGGAAGGCTGAATTTCGCTATCGACGTGGATCAGGCGCCATGAACCCTGACTACGATCTCTGGTCTTCAGGCAAAGACCTTGAAACCGCCGGCAATGGCAGCGATGATAAAGATAAAGATGATATTCGGAATTTCTAAAAAATTAGTTCTTCACTGGGAAATGCCACGGGTCTCCTTTTTCAAAGAATTCTTTTAGTGTCGGATATTGCTTCAACATAATCTCTTTCTCATACGGAAACCTAACTGCGGTTTGTAACTGCATTGCCGTAAAAAAAAGCACGATAAGTGTGATGATTTTGAATGGTCTCAAAGGGACGACCGTGATTTTGTGCTTTCCCATGTAATCCCATACTGGCTTTCCAATTCTCCGAGTTGTGAACCAACTCATTGCTTGGCATAATACCGATAGCAAACCCCAACCAAACCCTACTCCGGCAATCAATACTCGAATCGATCGCCAAATGGATGACCTAAGCGTCAATGGCGTAGCGTCGTCATTGACCACGCGTATCCCTAGTAGCCACTTACCCAGAGTCGTTCCAAACTTATGCAGCAACCATGCCTCGATCGCAAACCATGGAAGATAGATCGAAAGCTGCATCCAAGGATTAAGAATGATTGCACCGATATCTCTTCCTGCGCCATACATCAGCAACCACCAAACCGCAGTATAAACCATCAAATCCAGCCATCTAGCCCAAAACCTCCGGCCCAAGTGGCGCTTTTCAGATATTGAAACAACAACCGGCATTGTAACCTCATCCACCGAACTATGAAGTTTTGGACTATCTTTATCATCCTGCTCGACTCGTTCCAAATCATCGCGAAATAATTCAATTTCCCGCAATTTCACCCAACTCGGTAAACCCTCGTGCCAAGCAAATTGATCAGGTTCAATCTGCCCGTCGTTTATGCGGTTACGGATTTCATAATCTTGAAACGGTCCGGTTTTCTTGCCGTGTTGAATAAGCCAAATTTCCATAATTAAATATTCCTCAAGGACTTAGCAGCATCGCTTTGTGCTGCGAAAAATGCCGGAACTAATGCGGCGAGCGAACAAAGCACGAATGCCATAAAACCAATCACTAATTGCTCAATAGGATTGTTGTGAGCAGGCAGGACACCAAAACCTGTTAGGGAAGCCGAGAAAGGATCGAAACCTAAAGCCCGCATTCCCTCCTGCACGCTACCGCGAAAATGAATCACCACACGACCGAGTCCAACTCCGAGAATCGCGCCGAAAACCCCCAGTAGCATTCCCTGATATAAAAATACTCGCACGATTTGACCCGGCGCAGCACCCAGCGCTTTCATAACACCGATCTCGCGACGTTTCTGAATCGTCACCGTGAACATGACCGCCATCATCGAGAATGCTGAAATCAAAACGATGAACGAAAGAGCAAAATACATCATTACACGCTGTTGATTAATCAGATTGAAGAATGCCTGATATTGATCACCCCATGTTTGAACATACTCACCAGCACCTAGATGCTGCCGGGCCTTCACCGCTACTTCTTCCGCTTGATACGGATCATCTAAGCGTAATGCGATCCCCTGTACCTCGCCGTTCAACCCAGCTAAATCCTGAGCTAACGGTAAAGGCACAAACAAATCCGGTGTCACGGCCATCTGCGATGCTGCGTAAATTCCTACAACCTGAACTTCTTTTGGAAGCACTAAACTCTTGATACTCCTCAAGATCTCGCCATCCATCTCTGCTGCATCGGTTTTAGACAATGCATCGTAAGCTCCAATGAGTTTCGTTTTATTCTCAGATGAGAACCAAAAAATGTTTTTGTTCTCTTTGAAATCTCCAGCCTCCATTGCCTGTAACATCTTGTATACCAATTCTTTCTCTGGTTCACGGATCGGCTTCGTATAAGTTTCTTTCAGTAGATCATAAGCCTCACCCAATTTCTCTTCCGAGACCTCAAAACCTTCTCCCACCTGTTTTAAATCCTGCTTTAAAACGTTCGTAACAACAGCCCACTCGTCGGCGTATGCCTCTCTAACCACCGGTTGTTCGGTCACTCGATAAGCCTGCATCACACTCTCGAAATTTCGCGTTGAATACAAACGCATGGTATCTCCCACTTGGAGTTGAAATTGTTCCGCAATGATTGAGGAAACAACCGCACGATCATCCATTCCCATATCCGCACTTGAATCAGGATATCCCTCAATATCTAACATTTTTTTAATGCCTTCGATCTGTGTCGCATCACTAGTATCAATTCCACGGAAAGCCACTGGCTTCTGCCACGAACCAACATCCAAAATCACATTATCAGCCACAAACGCTGTAGCAGCAGAAACACCTTTTACTTCGGCTGCCTTTTTCGCGAGCATCTGCCACCCTGCGACCTCAGAACCCTCATCATTAGAATTCGTGGGTGATGGCAATTGCGATCTGATCAAAATGTGTGGCGTAAATCCCAATAAGCGGCCTTTCACATCTCGCTCCAAACCTGCGTAGACTGCCATCACCACTACCAATACCAAAACCCCTAGCATCACGCCAATGAGAGAAATCAGAGTGAACGATGACAAGACGGCACGGCGCGGATTGAGATACCGCTTGGCTAACATGAAACTGAAAGATCGCTTTTTGATATGCAGACCTAGCCCCATCCTCGCTCTAGAATCAACCTCGTTCTTCATCTTAAAAAGATTCAGATGCTTTGCGTGACATCAATACTCACGCACTAACATCCATTCAGCGATTTCACGCAGCCTCCCGCCACGATCCTCAAAGATTTTCAGTGCATCCAGTGCAACCCCAGTCAAACGTTCCGCTTCTTTCCGAGATTCCTCTAAGCCCCATACAGATGGATAGGTCGACTTATTCGCAGCCACATCTTTCCCTGCAGTTTTGCCTAGGCTTTTGGTGGTTTGAGTGACATCCAAAATATCGTCTATTACCTGAAACGCCAGCCCAAGAGAGTAGCCGAAATCACTAAGCGCCTTCAATTGCTCAGGGCTGGCATTTGCGGTCATTCCTCCCAATCGAAGTGAAGTCACTAACAAAGCGGCAGTCTTTGCCTCATGGATCGCGAGGAGTTGATCTTTATCGATTTGCTGGCCCTCACCTTCGAGATCTAATACCTGACCACCAATCAATTTTCGACTCCCCCCCGCTGAGGCTAGCTCAAAAACCATTTCACCAACCGTGTAACGCTCACTTGGTTCTGATGTGGCTAATAGTGCAAAAGATTCAGTTAACAAAGCGTCCCCACAAAGCACTGCCATCCCCTCGCCGTAAACCTTGTGACAGGTCGGCCGACCACGACGTAAATCATCATCGTCCATGCATGGCAAATCATCATGAACTAACGAATAAGTATGCATTAACTCCACTGCGCAAGCAGCTTTGAGAGCTGAATTTTCTTCGCCACCACAAGCCTCAGCCGCCGCGATGCAAAGCACTGGACGAAGGCGCTTGCCGCCAGCAAAAATAGTATAACGCATCGCCTCATGGATTGCGCCGGGAGTTTCACCTGGAATCGGTAAAAACTCATCCAATGCCGTATCCACATGCGACACCAAGGTTTTCAAGTAATCTTTGAGATCGCCGTTCATGAAAAAAATATTCAGAGAATTTCCGCAATCTGCACCGCATTCAGCGCTGCTCCTTTTCGCACCTGATCACCAACAACCCACAAGTCCAATGCATTTTCTAAAACTAAATTTTTGCGGATACGACCCACTAGGCAATCATCCTTACCGGTTGTATCTAAAGGAACAGGGAAAAGTTTTTGCGAAGGATCATCCTTCACTTGGATACCAGGTTTTCCGATGTAAGCCTTTTTTGCTGCTTCCACGCTTGGCTCTTTGGTGAACTTCGCCGTGATCGAAACTGAATGTGAGCGGTAAACAGGCACACGCACACAGGTGCATGAAACTTTTAAATCTGGATGACCAAGAATTTTACGACCCTCGTAGGCCATTTTCATTTCCTCTTTTGTATAACCATTTTCTGTAAAGACATCGACCTGTGGAATCACGTTGAAGGCAATCTGACGCGGATAAACTTTCGGTGTGAATGCTTGACCGTTCGCAATAGCTTTTACCTGCTCTTCGAGTTCAATAATACCCTGCGCTCCGGATCCGGATACAGCTTGGTAACTTGATGCAATCACACTCTCTAGTCCATACTGCTCATGCAAAGGTGCAAGCGCCATCAGCGAAATAATCGTCGTGCAGTTTGGGTTCGCGATAATGCCTTTCGGACGGTTTTTGGCAGCCTCTGGATTGATTTCAGGGACTACTAATGGAACGCTCTCATCCATACGAAACACCGATGAATTATCGATTACCACCGCGCCCGCAGCTACGGCCGATGGTGCAAATTCTTTAGAAATATCTCCACCCGCGCTAAATAAAGCGATGTCAATACCTTGAAACGAATGATGCGTCAGCTCTTTTACAGCGATTTCCTCACCGCGAAAAATCACCTTCTTTCCAGCCGACCGCGCCGATGCAAGAAGCGTTAGCTCGCTCAATTCGAAGTTCCTCTGCTCTAAGCAGAGAAGCATTTCCACGCCGACGGCACCCGTCGCCCCGACAATCGCCACATGAGGTAATTTCATTGTTTCTAGTTCTACCGGCTGCTCCGGGGCGCCGAAGCTAGGCGCAAGTTTTCAGCCATGCAATCCCTAAGCTGGGGTTTAGAAACTTAACCTTGCTTGACAATAAACTAAAAATCCGTTCAAACATAAGCACTTCGGAAATGGCTAAACCCAAGTTCACACCACAAAAACTAGCACGATTGGAGTCGAGAGTCCGCTTTATCAAGGGCACAAATCGACTTCTCTACCTTTTCACGGCCATATCCTTTGGACTGCTCATCGTTGTCTCTGCCTATCCTTCCAAGCGCGAAAATGATAAACTTCAGGCAAAACTTCTTAGCACCCAAGAACGCGAACAGAAAGCTTTGGACATTAAAGCATATCGAGAAATTGAGCTCTACGCTCTGCGTGAAGATCAATCATACCTCGAAGTCCAAGCTCGGGATCGACTCAATTACTATCGCGAAGGCGAAAAAGTGCTGCGTTTCGAACGCGATCGTTAAACCTATTTCGCCTCGCCGCTTTTGCGATACCAATTGACCCAAAGTCACCCCTAGGTTTACAACCCCAGCATGCCCCACGTGATGAAAGCTTTATTCCTATCTATTCTGCTTCTCTCACAGTTTACCAAAGCGGAGCATGTCATCGTTTGTGGCGGACCTGCCCTTCGCGCTTGGGAGGATTATCGCACAGCAGATGATCGCCATGACCGCTGGTGGGCGAACTTCGTGCGCGCCTCTACACTCCGCATGGCAGAAATCCGCCAAGCTTATGGAAAAGATGCTTCACTTGTATGGCTAGTTTACAAACCTGGCTATGAAACAAGAGGGCGCGAAGATCAAAAACCCTATACCACATGGATCGCCGAGCAGGCAGCAAAGCGCAATGCAACCCTCATCTGGTTCAACTCTTCCTCTGATTTTATATCAAAAATCAATTCTCGCCCTCACAAGTCCATTGAAACTTTTGACTACTTCGGTCATTCTAATAAATTTTCATTCATGTTCGATTACGGAAACAGCATCATGGCCGTTTCCATCGCATGGCTTCATGAAAACGAACTTCAAAAAATCAAATCATCGATCTTCGCTAAAAATGCCATTTGTAAATCATGGGGCTGTCACACCGGCGCCTCCATGTCTACGTTTTGGAAAAAGAATTTAGGGGTTCCACTCATCGGAGCAAAAGGCAAAACTCTCTACACGATGGTAGGCCAAGGATTTTTGCCAACAGGCTATGATGGCTGGACTCGTTAACTCATATTCACCCACTTCTCTAACAGCTGATCATTAAAATCTGTAATTTTTCACTATGAATCTCAAAGAACTACAAAACCTCCACTCCCTTCCATTTTTTGAACTGATTCAAAAATCAAGAAAAGTGCATCAAGCAAACTGGGATAAGCCTGAAGTCCAACTCTGTACGCTTCTTTCCATCAAAACCGGTGGTTGCTCTGAGGATTGCTCATACTGCGCTCAGTCAGCTCGCTATAAATCCGGAGTAGAAAGTGAACGTCTCATGTCGAAATGCGATATCTTAGACCGCGCGAAAGTTGCTGCTGAAACTGGCTCTACCCGCTTCTGCATGGGAGCTGCATGGCGTGGAGTTCGCGGTGGCACTCAACGTTTCGAGCAGGTGCTAGATATTATCCAAGATGTTTCTAAACTCGGCATGGAAGTTTGTGTCACTCTGGGTGAACTCGGCCCAGACGAAGCTAAGCAGCTCAAACAAGCGGGGGTCACCGCCTATAACCACAACCTCGATACCTCACCCGAGCACTATCCGAACATCGTCACTTCGCACACCTATGAAGATCGACTCCGTACGATCCAGAACGTCCAAGACGCAGGCATGTCAGTTTGCTGCGGCGGTATTCTTGGTCTCGGTGAAACTATCACTGACCGACTCCGTATGCTTGAAATCATTTCAAATTTCGATCCGCAACCTGAGTCGGTGCCAATCAACTCCCTCATGCCTATGCCCGGCACACCACTTGCCGAAAATCCGCAAGTCGATACGTTTGATATTGTCCGCATGATTGCTCTCACCCGCATTGCTGTGCCTAAAGCAAAAGTGCGCCTCTCAGCGGGTAGAACTCGCCTCTCCGATGAGGCGCAGGCGCTCTGTTTCTTTGCAGGCGCTAACTCGATTTTCTACGGAGATAAACTTCTCACCGCTGAGAATCCATCCGTTAAAAAAGACCAAGCCCTACTAACCAAACTCGGTCTCTACCCTCTGGCACCTGTTCTACCTGAATGCTCACCTGCAGTTGCAGCCGTCTGACTCAGATCATAAGATTTTTTTGAAATCTTTAAAATAATTGAATAAACCATGCCGCTTGTAAGTCGGACATGCAGCTGAAGTTAAAGTTATAAGAAATCGATTTCATCATTCAAATTCCTTGAAGTTCTCAGCCAACCATCTATGAATTTAATAACACAAAACTAGATTATGAAAAAATTAACTCTTTTATCAATCGCCGCTATTTCGAGCATCGCCCTCAGCAACTGCACCGCCCCTACCGGTCCTAACACTCAACGCGGTGCCCTTGGTGGAGCGCTCCTTGGTGCAGCGGCTGGTGGTATCATCGGTCACCAGAGCGGTAACGCACTTGAAGGCGCTGCCCTCGGTGGTGCCCTCGGTGGCGCTGGCGGTGCCGTCTACGGCAACTCCCAAGACCAAAACCAATACTAAAATTTTACGGTTTCATAACCGTCTATACAAACCGCAAGGCTCAAACCTTGCGGTTTTTTTTACTTTCAGCCCTTGGCCTCACAACCCATTTCAAACCCAAATAAAACATAGATATTTTAATCTAGAAAAACACAAATCACACACAAGGGAAAATAGTGTAAGCAATCACCACCGATAGCTCCTTCATCAACATTTGGTGTTCTTAGTGTGTTACGTAGTCAAAACCTCTTCACAATTAGCAATTCAACTTCACTAGCTAACTCGCATAGAAAAGCTTTACGAAATACTTTGCTATTCCGAAATATCCGACTACTACAACCGCCGGAAGGCTTCGCCTCCTGGCTTGCAAGTTCCTTGTTAGCGCTTTTTCCGGTCTACTTCGATGAGAGATTGCAAGAGGCTCACTCCATTCTCATCGATCCCCGCCAGCAGCCAATATCGGCAACCGCTGGCTTTTAGAAATAAGAAATGACCACTACATTTGAAGCGATGGCACTTGCCGCGCCCTTGAAGCAAGTTCTCAACGAACTCAACTATACCACCCCATCACCCGTCCAAGCCCAAGCAATCCCGCTGCTCTTGGAAGGTCGCGACCTACTCGGTTGCGCTCAGACTGGAACTGGAAAAACCGCCTCGTTCGCATTGCCTATCCTTAATGCTCTCCACAACGATCCACGTCCGATCCGCACAAAACAATGCCGTTGCCTCGTTCTTGCTCCAACCCGCGAACTAGCAGGCCAGGTCGCGAAAAGCTTCTCCACCTATGGCGAAAAAATCCGTTTCCGCCTCACCACCATTTGGGGCGGTGTCGGCCAGCGCCCTCAGGTCAACGCCATGCGCGCTGGTGTCGATGTCCTTGTCGCCACGCCGGGTCGTTTGCTTGATCTCATAGATCAGGGTTACATCGACCTTTCAGCCGTCGATTTCTTCGTCCTCGATGAAGTCGATCGTATGTTGGATATGGGTTTCCTCCGTGATGTGAACCGCATCGTCGATCTTCTACCCAAGAAAAAACAATCCCTGTTTTTCTCCGCCACACTTGCCCCGAACATCGTTTCCCTCGCACAAAAAATCCTGCGCGACCCAGCTCGTGTCACCATTACCCCAGAAGTCACCACCGCAGAACGTATCGAACAAAAACTCTGCTTCGTGGATCGCGGCAACAAAATGTATCTCCTCCAGCAGTTACTGGAAAAGCAGAGTCAGGCGAAAGAAGCCAAGCTTACGATCGTGTTTGGACGCACCAAACACGGCTCAAACAAACTCGCCGTCGCCCTAACCGCCGCTGGCTATGAGGCAGAAGCCATTCACGGTAACAAATCCCAAGCCCAAAGGGAAAAAGCCCTCGCGAAATTCAAACAAGGCCTCGTTCCTGTCCTCGTCGCTACCGACGTCGCCGCACGCGGAGTCGATGTAAAAGACATCGGTTTGGTAGTAAATTACGATCTTCCGAATGAACCAGAGGCCTACGTCCACCGCATCGGCCGCACCGGTCGCGCCGGAGCAGATGGCCTCGCCGTCTCTTTCTGCGCTGAAGATGAAATCGATTTCCTCCGTGATATTGAAAAACTCATCAAAACCCAGATCCCTCGCGATACCTCTCATCAGTGGCATAGCGAAAATCTTCAAGAAAAGCACCGTACCGGCTTCAAACCCCCTAAAATCAAACAAGGCGGCGGCGGTGGTGGGCGTGGCGGCCAGCAAAATTCAGGAGGCGGACGCCGTGGCCAATCCTCATCCCAAGGAACCCCAAGCCGCACGAGCGGAGCTGCACGCCGCCGCACGCGTCGATAGGAAAAAGTTTTCAGGAAAAAGAATCAAAACTGAAAACTAGTAACTTTAAACTGAATCCACAAAAGTGCTTGCATTTTTCTGGATTCACTCATAAGAACCGCACCCCTTCAGCCACCTCAAAACAACGAAGACCCAAGGGAAACCAAGTGGCAGGTCTTCAAAATCGCTCGCTCTGATTTAAGACGAGACAAACATTACAAATAATATGATTAACGAACTCATCTCGGATATGGTGGACGCAGGCGTTCACTACGGACACCAAACGAAAAAGTGGAATCCACGCATGAAGCCCTTCCTCATGAAGGACAAAGGCGGAATCTACATCATCAACCTCGAAAAAACTGTCCAACAGCTTGATAAAGCTTCGGCATTTCTTGCTGACCTTGTAAGCAAAAACAAAAGTATTCTTTTCGTAGGCTGCAAACGCCAGGCACAAGACGCCATCCGCGAGGCTGCAGAAGCCACCGGTCAACATTACGTCAACCATCGCTGGCTTGGCGGCATGCTCACCAACGCCACCACCGTTCGTAAATCCGTAGAACGCCTTCGCTACCTCGAAAACATCGATAAACAACCTGAGTTCAAATCGATGTCAAAAAAGGAACTCGCAGCACTCGGTCGTGAGCGCGAAAAACTTCTCCGCAACCTTCGCGGTGTTCGTAACCTTGAGAAAAAACCTGATGCTATCGTCATCGTCGACTCCGCTCGCGAGACCATCGCCGTTGCAGAAGCTCAACGCCTAAACATTCCAATCGTCGCCATCGTCGATACCAATGCTGATCCAGCTAAAGTTGATTTCCCAATTCCTGGTAATGACGATGCGATCCGCTCAATCCGCATCATCCTCCAAAACTTGGTCGATGGTATGCTCGCAGCTAAAAAGAATTAATCACCTCGAAGAGCCTGCGTTTTTAACAACCGCACTTCCCTGAAAACTGAACACTGCCAACTAGCAAACTTATTTCATGATCACCGCATCAATCGTTAAAGAACTCCGCGATAAAACCAACGCCGGCATGATGGACTGCAAAAAAGTCCTCACCGAAACCAATGGCGATATCGAAGCTTCCATCAAACTCCTTCGTGAGCGTGGCATCGCTAAAGCCGGTGCCAAAGCCGACCGCGAAGCCAACGAAGGCATCATCGCCGCACGCGTCAACGACGCTGCTACCATGGGTATCTTACTCGAAGTAAACTGCGAAACCGACTTCGTTTCCAAAAACGAAAACTTCCAGATCTTCGTTTCAGCAATCGCTGACAAGCTCTCTGCCTCCAATGCCGCAGACCACGCTGCCGCCCTTGCCGTCCCTCACGGTGAAAGCACACTTGAAGACTTCGTGAAAGTCAAAGTCGTAGAACTCGGTGAAAACCTGCAGTTCCGCAAATATGTCCGTTTCGACGCTGCACCCGGTGGCGTGGTTGGTTCCTACATCCATCTCGGTGGTAAAGTCGGCGTTCTCCTCGAAGTTGGCACCACCAACTCCGCAGTTGCTTCACAGCCTGCCTTCCAGGAACTCATCAAGGACCTAACCCTTCACATCGCTGCCTGCGCACCCAAAGGCCTTTCCCGCAACGATATCCCTGAGGCCATCGTCAACGCGGAGAAAGACATCTTCCGCGTGCGTCTCATCGAGCAAGGCAAGCCTGAGAATATCATCGAAAATATCCTCAAAGGTCAAATCGCTAAGTTCTTCGCAGAATCTTGCTTCCTTGAGCAAGGCTTCGTGAAAGACCCAGAAGTCACCATTACTCAACTCCTCGAACAAAAAGGTAAAGAACTCGGCGACACCCTCAGTGTCACCCGTTTCGTCCGCTTTGGCCTCGGTGAATAACCATTAAGGCGGTGTTTCCTGCTTGACTCAATCGGTCAACCAGCCCATACACCGCCCTCCAAGAACGATTTTAAAGATACAACCAACGAAAAACATCAGCACATGCGTGGAGTGAATGTAAAAAAAGGAGAGCCCGTCGATCGCGCCCTCAAACGCCTCAAGACCAAACTCGATTCCGAAGGAATTCTTGAGGAAATGCGCCGTCGTCGCGCTTTCGAAACCCCAACTGAGCGCAAACAGCGCAAGCTTCGTACCGCTTCCAAGCGTAACAAAGTCAGATGGCGTTTCTCAACCGGCGCATCACCCGCCGAAATCGAAACTGTCGATCTCACTAACGGTTAATTCCTTACCTGACTCACTAGGTCAGAAAAATGATCTCAAAGCGAGCACCTCAACGGGTGCTCGCTTTTTTTGTTCCTCTTCATTCCAAAAAAATCCCGCCAATCCAAACCTTGAGGTTTAAGATTTAAAATTTAAAGTATCCCCATGCCTCAGCGGATTTTTCTCGGTTACTCAGCACCATTTCTGCACAGCCTGACTACTTATCTACTCAAGAGTATTCAGTCACTACCGGAGAGCTTGATAATCGTCCCGACATCACAGAGCGGACGGATCTTACGTGAGAATCTTGCTGCGGAGGCTGGAGCTTTACTCGCCCCAACGGTAACGACCCCTGGCGCACTAATGCATTTGGAGAATTCTAACATCGCTCCGCGTTGGTTAGAAAAAATCGCTTGGATGGATATTTTAGAAAATCTAAACCAAGACGATTGGGAAAACTACTCAGGACTATTTCCCACACCTCCGGATTTGGAAACGCTATCGTCAGATTGGACAGCTGCGCTCGCAGCAGAAATCGTTGCGCTACGCAGCACGCTTGAGGAGTCCCTACACAATCTTTTTTCTGCGTCGAAATTTCTACTAGGCACAACCGAGGGCGATCGTTGGGAAAACCTCGCGCAGCTCGAATCGTTAATGGAGAAAAAGCTGTATGCTTGGGGTTATCAGTCCCGATCACAAGCCCTACGCACAAGCTTTCAACTTCCCACTAGTTTTAAAAAAATAATTATCGCAGGCGTCACCGAAATGCCGGTCTGCATCGTTCAAGCACTGAAAGATTTCACAGGTGAAGTGATCGTTCTCATCTCTGCTCCAGAATCTGAAGCCTTAAATTTCGACGAACTCGGTATTCCTCTATCAACATGGACGGACAGAAATCTACCAGAATCTGTCACCGTGACATTGACTGCGGATCCCACTAGCCAAGCCCAAGCATCCCTGAATACCATCGCAACCCTCGCTGCGACTTCACAGGAGATCGCAATCGGCAGCGCGGATGATGAAACTGGATCGGCGCTCGCTCATCTTCTCACCCACCAAGGCTGGCCTGCATTTCATCCAGCATCCCAACAACCCGTCCCGCCACTTCAACGCTGGCTGTTAGTTTGGAAAAACTGGCTAACCCAAGCAAACAGCCGCAACCTTGCCGCACTCCTCACCTTCCCAGAATCTGCGAGCCTCATTTCTGGGAATCGAGCTGATATCTTATTAGCTCTCAATCAATATCGAGATCGCCATCCTATCATCGAGCCAGAAGCCATTGTTGAGCGACTCACCTCCTCCGATCACTCTGAGCTCCATATTCTTCGTGACAACATCGCCAGCCTGCTTTCGCATCGCGAAATATTTCTTAAAGCAGCATTCCCTCAGGCAATGCACCAACACTTGGATCTAATCGAAATCGATGCAGAAACCTCTGCCAATACCTTATCCAGCATCGCCGATTTTATAGATGCTGCCACTCCACTTTTTACCTCTTTAAAACGCAGTCATTTATTCTGGTTGCAGATGGTCATCTCAGAAATTCCAAGACCTCCCGCACAGCCGCCATTAGATCGAGCCATCGATGTTCAAGGTTGGTTGGAGCTACTTTATGAGCCTGGGAAACATCTATTGATCACAGGAATGAATGAAGCATTCGTTCCTGCCCGCCCCGGCGGTGAACCATGGCTTTCAGAAAAAATTCGTGGAGTGCTTAAACTCAATAATCTAACAGATCGACAAGCTCGTGATGCTTTTCTCCTCCACGCAATGATTCGGATGCGTGAGACTAACGGATCCACTTATCTGTTCTGCGGAAAAAACGGCACAAACGGAGAAACCTACCTACCCTCGAGCTTATTACTCAAAGTTCCTAAAATCCAACTTGTCACAACGGTCAACAACCTGTTCCGCGAGATCGAGCCTCCCGAAGCCAATCTCATTTGGACACGCGATATCACCTGGCAAACACCGCAAGTCGAACTCCCCGAAAAACTCAGCGTCACCTCATTTAGCGATTACCTTGCCTGCCCATTTCGCTTTTACCTAAAACACATCGTAAGAACCTCTCTACCAGAGCCGGATCGCAGAGAAATGAATCACCGTGACTTCGGTTCCATCACCCACAAAGTGTTGGAGATATGGGGTAAAGATACCGAGGCCAGACAGCTCTATAAACCCGATGATCTGATCGCCTATCTCGATGCCGTATTAAACCGAACCATTTTCGGCCAGTTTGGAAATCATCCACCACTCGCGGTTCGGATTCAAGTCCACTCCATGCGACAACGCCTCGAATGGTTCGCTTACAGACAAGTAGATAGCATCTCAGAAGGCTGGGAGATCATCGATGCGGAACGTAAAATCTCCTTCGATACCTCAAATCTCAAAATCAACGGAACCATTGACCGGATCGACCGTCACCGAGAAACTGGTCAGCTACGTGTGATCGATTACAAAACCGGCAAAGTCGATAAGACGGAATCCCAGCATCGCAAAAAGATCACTGCTAAAACTAAAATCCCGCCGCATCTCGCCGAAAACTCCCCAGCCATCCACAAGGCGATAGACGGAAAAGCTTCTGCCAATTTTCTCTGGAAAAATCTCCAACTCCCTCTCTACGCACTTGCAGAGAGTAAAAACTCCACTGGAGTCCCCATTCCCTGCTATATCAAACTTGGATCGACCGAAAAAGAAGTCGGATTCGTCGAATGGAGCTCATTCTCCCAAGAAGATTTAAAATCGGCTGAATCTTGTATGAAGTGGATCGTTGAATCCATCCAGCAGTATGTCTTTTGGCCTCCAGCACCGAAAGTTCAATACGACGACTATGCACTTCTATCTCAAAACGATCATTTAGAACAGTCGTTTTCAACGCCAAAAGGCCAATAGATATCAAGTTTTTTTTAACCACTAGAATCACGAAGGACACGAAAACATGTGGATTAAAGGAGTATGTTTTTCAGTTCTTTGAACTATCAGCCACTAAAGCTCTACTTTTCGTATATTTGCTATTTTTCGTGGTTAATTGCCCTCATTTGCGGTTCGTTTTCCTTATGAAATCGACAACGCGGTAAATCTACCAGCAATCTCCTTGCCAAACGCAGAATCCTCCCTAAATTCCCGCGCGAGCAGGAGTCCCCTTATCTCCGATGTCCGCATCCGGCACCCTTTTTCTCCAAACATTCGTTTTTCCTCGTGAAACACGAATCTTAAGGTTTTGCCAGGAAATCCGGGACCTCCTTGCTTACGGATGGCGGCGCAAATTGCCGGCAATCGATTCCTTCAAGACCTTTTCCGCAACAGTTGCGGGGGCTTGTTCCAGCACCAAAAAGCTGGCGATCGATAGCCACGGTAATTGCGCGCAGGTCCGTTCCTGCAATGCTGGGGATACAAACCACCCAACGCGCCGGGCCGTCCGTAAAACACTGACCCATGCGAAACCATGTCAACTGATACACAAAACTCCCAGAATCAGGGAGAAAGCCGTCGCCGCCGCTCACGCGGAGGGCAAAACCGTAATAAAAATAACAACTCAAACCGTGGAAACAACGAAGGACGTCAGTCCGGCGGTGGAAATCGACCTGGCCGCCAAGGCTCTGGCAATTCCCAGCAACGTCGTGCCATGCCAGCTCCAAAACTTAGTTGGTGGCAGAAACTTCTCAAATCCATTGGTTTAGGTAAAAAAGAACCCGTCAGACCGCCCCGTCCGGAGCGTCGCCCGAGTGTTTCCGAGACCAAGCAAACCCGCGAACCGCGCCGCAGCAAAACCCGCGATGCGCGCACGGATCAAGGCAACAATAACGAAACACGTGACAACTCAGAAGGCAAAAAACAAAGCCGTGAGCGTTCGAGCAAAAATGGAAATCGTACCCGTGGAGGAGATCCTTCAACTGTCGAGAACCGTCGCGTTTATGTTGGAAACCTGTCCTACGATACCACCGAGAGTGATCTAGAAGAGCTTTTCAAAGGCGTCGGAGCCGTCCGCCAAGTTGAGATTGTTTACAATCGTAGTACCCATCGCTCCAAAGGCTATGGCTTCATTGAAATGCTGGATATTGACGAAGCGAAGCGCACCGTCGAAGTCCTTCATGATCAATTCTTCATGGGTCGTAAAATCACTGTGTCGGGAGCTAAATCCAAAGATTACAACGATGCTGAAAGTGAAGAAGGCGGCAACACCTCCACCGAGGTTACCCTACCTACCCTTGCTCCTATCAACCCTGTTAAAGAAGAAGTCCTTGACCTCATCCATGATTCTGCAAGCACAAGCTCAACCGAGCCAGTTGCCGAAGCGATCATCGAAGAGTCTATTTCTGAAGTTCCTACCGAAGAATTTTCCCCTCAGGAAAATACTGCCGAAGAATCCAAAGAAGAGGTCAAAGCCTAATCTTCCTGTCTCAATTCAAGAGGCTCTCCAGACGGGGAGCCTCTTTTTTTATACAAAGTCAAATTAGACTATTTCGGTAATTCCAACCGAAACTCAGGAATCCGCGTGAAAACTAATTCGCCATCCACCATTTCAGCGAAGAAGGCACCATTCACCAACGCACTTTTCCCAATCACGTGATAGCTATTGTATGAAAAATGCTCACCAGGCTTAATCGTTGGCTGTTGCCCAACCACTCCATCGCCTTCAACCACCGTCGTTTCACCACCATCTTCAATCACTACCCACTTCCTTGCACGAATCGTGATCGGCACGGATGAATCGTTAAAAATTGAAATGAAATAAACGAAAGGATGTGGCTTATTAGGCGGCGCATCCAGAGTTGGCATATAAATGACATTATCCACGTTCACTCTTAGGTCGTGAAATTCCTTGATGTCATCTGTCATGTGGAAACCATTGGAAGTCAGCGCCAAAGAATCAAGAAGCAATGAAATCTATTAATCCATCCGTTCAAACCGTTCGCCCGATCCTGACGATCGCCGGTTCGGATTGTTCAGCCGGTGCCGGCATGCAGGCAGATCTCAAAACCTTCCAATACTTCGGCCTTCACGGCCTAACAGCTGTGACCTGTATCGTCTCCGAAACCGCGAACATCGTGCGTCGGGTCGATCCTTTGGATCCTTCTATGCTGGAAGATCAGATCCGACTCATGCTCGATTCGTTCCCTCTCGCGGTCGTCAAAACTGGAATGCTCGTATCCGCTAAACACGTCGAAACTGTAGCCGCAATTTTCAAAGATCATCCTTATATCAAACTCGTTATCGATCCGGTGATGATCGCTTCTACCGGAACTAGCTTGATCGAACCCGCTGCGATTTCCGCATACTGCGAGAAACTTCTTTCCCTCGCTTACCTCATCACACCCAATATTCCGGAAGCCGAAACGCTGCTCGGTAAATCAATTTCTTCTGTCGATGAGATGAGCCGCGCTGCCAATTCTCTTTCAGAAAAATACGGCTGCGCTGTCCTACTCAAAGGCGGACACTTGGAATCTACAGAATGCACCGATCTTCTCTTCGATGGTAAGATAGAACATCGGTTCACTTCTCCACGCATCGACGTCCAAGCTTCCCACGGCACAGGCTGCACGCTCGCCGCTGCTGTTGCTGCTGGTCTTGCGAACGGCCAGAATTTACCGAGTGCCGTTTCAGCAGCGAAGGAATATCTCAATGACTGCTTGAAAACATCTTACCGTTTTGTCAATCAGAGTGGCGAGGTGATTCATGCCCTGAATCAGGCGACTAGCTTCTCATAAAACAGGTGCTATAAGTCATAGGCTGATTACCAAATGTCTAGACCGTTTGCCAAAAGTCCTTACCGAAACGGGAAAGAATCAGGTTTTGGATTTGTGCCGCTCTGCGGAAAGGATTTCACAATACCGGCCTGAGGACTCCGATTCCGGCGTTGCTCTTCGGTTGCGGATGCTTATCCGCGCCCTCATCGCGCCTTGGACTCGGCATCCACAGGCTCGGCCTTTTCGGCAATTACTTTTGGCAAAATGTCTAAGCTTGCACCAATATTCTTATAATTACCTTTGCTGTTGTAGGAGTCGCTAAGGTTACCGTTGAAGCTAAGCTTCTCATTCCAATGATACTCCGTCTTAAGGTCGATCTCTGAGAAGAAAGCATCATACTCGTGGGCATTTACCGAAAGAGCAACGTAACCTGTTTCCGTGAAAAACTGAGCGTTTCAAGATCAAGCCGTAGCGAAGACGAGTGTTGAGAATTTCTCAATCAAGCCACTTGCCTATCCACGTCTTCACGTAAGTTTTCGATGATGTAATCCTGACGACTCGGGGTGTTTTTACCCATGTAGAACGCTAAAAGTTCCTTCACGCCTTTACCTTCTTCATATTCCACGGGATCCAACCTCATCTCTGGACCGATCATGAATTTGAACTCATCGGGTGAAATTTCGCCCAGACCTTTGAAGCGGGTGATCTCTGCTGTCTTGCCCAACTTCGCGATCGCTTTCACGCGTGAATCTTCATCGTAACAATAGATTGTTTCCTTTTTACTCCGCACCCGAAACAGCGGCGTTTGCAAAATGAAAAGGTGACCATCACGAATCATCTCTGGGAAAAACTGCAAAAAGAAAGTCAGCAACAACAAGCGAATGTGCATGCCGTCAACATCAGCATCGGTTGCGATAACGACTTTATTGTAACGTAGTGCTTCGATTCCATCTTCAATATTCAGTGCCGCCTGCAACAAGGCGAACTCTTCATTTTCGTAAACAATCTTACGCGGCAAGCCGTAGGTATTCAGTGGTTTACCACGAAGTGAAAAGACGGCTTGAGTTTCGACATCACGGCTCTTCGTAATGGAACCTGATGCGGAGTCGCCTTCGGTGATGAACAAGGTGCTTTCATCGCGTCGCTTGTGCTTGGAATCAAAACGAACCCGGCAGTCTCGCAGTTTCTTGTTATGCACTTTTGCCTGACGCGCGCGCTCACGGGCAATCTTCTGAATCCCTTTTAAATCCTTACGCTCGCGCTCTGCTGCGAGTATGCGCTTATGGATCGCTTCGGCAACTTGCGGATGCTTATGCAGATAGTTATCCAAGGACGATTTGAGGAAATTTAAGATAAAGGTTCTAAGCGACTCACCTTCAGGAGCGATCGTCGAGGAACCTAACTTGGTCTTTGTTTGCGATTCGAATACTGGCTCGATAATACGCACGCAGATCGCGGCTTCGATTCCCGCGCGAATGTCCGATGGATCGTATTGTTTTTTGTAGAACCCACGGATCACCTGCACCAAAGCCTCGCGGAATGCAGCTAAATGCGTACCTCCCTGAGATGTGTTTTGCCCGTTTACGAAAGTGTAATAATCCTCGCTGCTTTCCGCGCAATGCGTGAAGGCGATTTCAATATCTTTGCCGATAAGATGGATAGGCGGATAGAGTGCCTCAGTTTCCATTTCCTCCCGTAACAGATCTAACAGTCCATCTTTGGAACGAAATTTCTTATCATTAAAAATTACGGTGAGCGCTGGATTGAGATAGGAATAGTATCGGCACATTTTTTCCACGAATGGATCGCGAAAGCGGGTTTTGGCTGGAAAAATCGAACGGTCGATTTCAAACGCCAAGCGTGTTCCGTTTAAGCCATCGTCTTTGCGTGGCTTTTTCATGTCCACGGTCAGTTGGCCTTTAGAAAACTCTAGGGCTTTGGTTTCACCCTCACGCCATGATTGGATTTCAAAGAAGGATGCTAACGCATTCACCGCTTTAATTCCTACTCCGTTCAAGCCGACTGATTTTTTGAACGCCTCGCTGTCATACTTCGCTCCAGTGTTGATCTGGGCGGCGCAGTCAAAGAGTTTTCCGAGCGGAATTCCACGACCGAAATCTCGCACTTCCACGCGGCCTTCGTCGTCGATTTCAATCCGCACTTCTTTGCCGTGACCCATGATATGCTCATCGATCGAGTTATCCACGGCTTCTTTGAGCAAAATGTAAATTCCATCCTCAGGTGCGGATCCGTCACCCAGTTTTCCGATATACATTCCTGGGCGAAGCCGAATGTGCTCCCGCCAATCCAAACTCTTGATGTCGTCTTCGGTATATCCTGCTGCCATAATTACTACGGATTTCTAAAGTATCCCCCGCACGGGCGCAAGCACCCAAAATCGAAACATGAAAATGGGCTGAGATCATGGCGGGTTTATATAGGTTCATGCTTTTTTTCAAAAATGAGCGAGGAGGGAAAGGAGGAAGGGAGCTGATTCTATGAAAAAATGATGAAATACATGGGTTGCCTACCTCCTCAGTGTCCTCCATCTACCTCTGTTCCTTTGACTTAATAATTAGATTGATATTCGTCCATGTCCGCGGCTCTCCCATTGTGCTAAATTTAGCCGAGATGCGAGATGATATACTCGTCACCAATCGCTCTGCTTTAACTCTTCACCATTCACTCTTCACCATTCCTTCTCACCGAAACTGCTGCAACTCAGCTCGGTAATCATACCCCACAGCCCGGAGTTTTTTGATCAATTCCTCCTCAGAAATATCATGAGTCTTCACCAAATCATCTAGAGATTCTGATTGGTTTCGTAGCTCAGTATTGACCAATCCCACTAGAAGATGTGGATCCATATTCTGCCATTTTAAAAAGTCCATAGAGTCGAATTATTTCCCTTTGAGCTGTTTGAGTAATGCCCGATCCAGATCGAAATGACCTGAACCGTGAGGTGCTGCTGCTTCTTTCTCCGCCACCTGATACTCAAATGCCTTGATCGGCTTAACTCCCTCCATTTCAGAGAGAAGATAAACACGAATGGTCAGCGCCTCTAGACCAGTCCCCTCGTCCAGTTTACGAATAGCATACTGAACTTCGTTTAGGCCGCTACGCGCACCACCCATGACTGTCTCTGCTTCTTTACCATTGATAAATTTATGCCGACTTACCTTGTTAATCAAAACCTCGACTTCTCTTCCAGGGCAGAAGACATATACCTTTGCAATGGTCGTCGCGGGCTGCACGGCTACAGGATTTGCAGGCACAACACCTGACGGTTGTGCCTCAGGAACCCCTTTCAAATAGGTTAAATCACCTGCCGCCAATTCTTCACGAACATCCGGTAGCGCGGTTAAATTTACGAAATCGGCTTTATCGTATAGAAAGCTATTTCCACTTTGGATAAATGATAGCACGAGAAGGTTATCAGTTGGTTCACCACCTACACCGAAATTGATTTTACCAAAATACGAAGCCTTTGCGGTGCTACCTTTCTGCTCCGCTGTTAGAAATTTCAATCCGCTTAGCATTGGCGGGGGCGCAGGCAGATTGAAAACCGAAGCCGGAAATGGAAGCTTTTCAGAAATGATCCGGTTCTTCACCTCCACCTGACGATGTTCAGCGGTTATTTGCTGCCAACTGCGAATATCTTTCTTGATGAGTGAATCTCGCCAAATGCTGTAGGTCTGCTCAAGTTTGGCTTGCAGTGCCTCATTAGCCACCGAAATAGAGGGAAAAATCAAAATAAAACTGAGAATTAAACCTTTCATAAACAAAACGATTGGACAAACCCACCGAAATCACAACAAACAAATCCATGCGTTTTTCATCTCTCTTGGAAACGCCTTTTAAATCATGAGTCAAATTTTACAGAAGATCGCTCCAATCGGTGAATCACGCGATAAAGAGCTCCTGAAATCCGCGACCACCTACGTTTACGTAAACCACAATGGTGTCGATCTCATAGCTCACGTTTTTTTTCCTGAAGGTCCAGTCAAGACTTCTCGACCAGCGATCGTCTTCTTTCATGGCGGTTTCTGGGATGTCTCGATGGTCCCGCAATTCGTTCCTCATTCGCATCACTTTGCCTCGCGCGGCATGGTAGCGATATGTTTCGAGTATCGCATCAGCTCCAAACACCAATCCACTCCCGTTGATGCGATTGACGACTCGATCTTCGCACTAAACTGGCTCAATGCGAATGTAGAAGAGCTGGGAATTGATCTCAATAAAATGGTTTTCAGTGGAGCCGCTGGGGGTGCTTATCTCTCGCTACTACTGGGGATGCGTAAGGATCAGGATTTATCTCCACCCTTTCGCCCAAAAGCACTTATTTTGTATAGCGCTTTGGTCAACACAACCCCAAAAGGCCAACTTTCCGAGCGTTTTCCCTCAATCAAATCCTGCACAAAACTCAGTCCGAGCCGACTTGTTCGCAGGAAGCTTCCACCGATGATATTCTTCCACGGCACATCGGATCGGGTCACGCCGTTTTCTGAAATCGCCACCTTCTGCCGCCGTATGAGATGGCGTGGTAATCGCTGCCAATTGGTCGACTTCAACGCCGCAGAACACAGCTTCTTCAACTTCAACGTCAGCCACTCCAATTTCGAGGTTACTATCAATGCGGCCGACCATTTCCTAGTCGAACTTGGAATCATCGAAGAGCAAGCCGAAGAAACTTACGAAGTGCGGGAGATATGAAAGGTGGCGCGCCTTCCCCCGACATGATCAGGGCTACCAAACCCGATTGAAAATCGCGGTTCCTTTCTGTTATCTACAAAAAAAGCGGCTAGGATGACTCCTAGCCGCTTGGATCAATTTTAATCGTTTAGCCAATCACCTCTGGCCAATCCGTATGGAACATTTCGCCGCGTGGCTTATCGGTGCGCTCATAAGTGTGTGCACCGAAGAAGTCACGTTGTGCTTGTAACAGGTTTGCGGGAAGCACAGCGCTGCGGTAACTGTCGTAGTAGCCCAGCGATGCGCTGAACGCAGGAACCGGAATACCTGCAAGCGTTGCGAGTGAAACCACTTCGCGCCAGTTTTGTTGGAACTCGTTGAGGAGTTTCGTGAAGAACGGAGCAAGCATCAGGTTGGTGAGCTTTGGATCTTTGCGGTATGCATCGGTGATGTCGTTGAGGAAACGAGCACGGATGATGCAACCTCCACGCCAGATCGCAGCAATCTTGCCGAGGTCAAGTCCCCAGCCTTTTTCTTCACCCATCGCAGCGATGAGATCGAGGCCTTGCGCGTAAGAAATAATTTTCGATGCAAATAAGGCATCGTGAACTTTTTTGACGAGCTCTGCTTTATCGGTGGAAATTTTCACTTCTGGACCTTTGAGGAACGCACTTGCAGCGACGCGCTTGTCTTTCATTGATGAAAGGATACGAGCTTCGACAGCAGCGTTGATCGTTGAGATCACGACGGCGTTTTCAACAGCGTTGATCAAAGTCCATTTGCCCGTGCCTTTTTGTCCGGCAGTATCGAGAATCTTATCCACCAATGCAGCACCGGTCTCAGGATCGGTTTGTTCGAAAATTTTCGAAGTGATCTGGATTAAGTAGCTTTCGAGATCGCCATTGTTCCAGTCGGTGAAGACTTTCCCAAGTTCCGCAGGAGTGAAGCCGGCTGCTTTGAAAATGTTGTATGCTTCGCAGATCAACTGCATGTCGCCGTATTCGATCCCGTTGTGAATCATTTTCACATAATGACCTGCACCGCCTGTGCCGATGTGCGTGACGCAAGGCTCACCGTCAACTTTAGCGGAGATGCTTTCGAAGATCGGTTTCATGACATCCCAAGTGGATGTCGGGCCGCCTGGCATGATGGATGGGCCTTTACGAGCGCCTTCTTCCCCACCGGAAACACCGGCACCGATGAAGCGGAAACCAAGATCGCCAAGCCATTTGTCGCGGCGTTCGGTATCGGTGTAGAGCGAGTTTCCGCCGTCGATGATGATGTCACCTTTATCGAGAAGCGGGAGGAGTGATTCGATCACCGCATCCACTGGACCACCGGCTTTGACCATGATCATAATTTTGCGTGGTGAAGACAATGACTGCACAAAGCCTTCGAGAGTTTTTTCACCGACGATTTTCTTATCGGGATGCTTGGAGACGAACTCCTCCATCGCGCTAGTCGTGCGATTATAAACCGAGACTTGAAAGCCTCTTGATTCTACGTTCAACACAAGATTCTGACCCATGACGGCCAGTCCGATTAGTCCAAAGTCACTGTTACTCATAATTATTTTGGGAGTTCCCTGCGCGGGGAA
The DNA here is from genome assembly GCA_044375585.1 of Luteolibacter sp. Taxonomy (GTDB): domain Bacteria; phylum Verrucomicrobiota; class Verrucomicrobiia; order Verrucomicrobiales; family Akkermansiaceae; genus Luteolibacter. The sequence continues at coordinate 12,873 of JBILMI010000001.1, read as the reverse complement.
ATAAGAGACAGGACGATTCAGTGCAACACCTTGTTGCCTTTTCTTAATCAATTTTGCACATTCGTCGCGTGAACCTTCCAAATGCGATCACCCTATCACGCCTTATCCTGACCGCTGCGTTCATTTTTTTTGTGGCTTGGGAGAGCACTTGGGGTCACGTCACCGCCTTGATTCTCTTTATCATCGCGGCCGCCAGCGATTTCGTCGATGGCTGGCTAGCTCGTAAAATGAACCTCGTTACTCCCCTCGGCAAACTCCTCGATCCCCTCGCTGATAAAATTCTCGTGTGTGCGGCCTTTGTATTTCTCACCGCAAAAGGCGTCTGTCCGGTCTGGATTACTGCTCTCATTATCGGTCGGGAATTCCTAGTCACCGGCCTCCGCCAAATCGCCATCGAAGCTGGACAAGTCCTCGCCGCTGATAATTTAGGCAAATGGAAGACTACTTTCCAACTCACCTACCTCATTACCGGCCTGATCTGGCTAACCTTTGAAACGATGCAGAACATTCCGTCTTCGCTGACATTTCTCCACACCCTCACCACTCCATGGGGTGAAACCGCTTGGCTGATGCCGATCACTCTCGGCATCGCCGTCGCCCTCACCGTCATCTCTGGGTGGAACTACCTTTGGTCCTCGCGGTATTTATTGAAGGGCTAATTACTTCACCCCTAACAAATAAGCGAAGAGATCTTTGAGTTCATCCGCATTCAGACGGTTGATCATCGCAGGCGGCATGGGTGAAACTTTCGATGGCCCCATGCTCTTGATGTCATGACGACTGATTTCCACTTGATTGGAAAAATCAAACGGATTGATTCCAAGAATTAGAATCTCGTCCTTCTCGTTGAGCACGCGTCCGGTGATGGTGGTGCCATCTTGTTTCAATATCTCGGTGAATTCGTATTGATCGGAAATCACTTGGCTGGGCTCAACAATGGAATTTGCGAGATCTTCAACTTTGAACCGACCTGATAGATTTGTCAGGTCGGGCCCTTGAGCTCCACCTTCGCTACCGAATTTGTGACAGGTTGCACAAAGTGATGCCTGAAACATGGCTTTGCCATTTTCCAGATTGCGATTGGTTAGACCTTCGCCAGTGACTTTGACGATTTCTTTTACTGTCCAGTCTCTGCCCGGACCTTTGACAGGAGGTAAAGCTTTCGGTTTCACTGCAGGTGCTTTGGCCTCTACAGCAAAAAGTTTTTGCTCTTCGGGCGTGCCGTTTTCATAGATCTGTTTGCGGATCAGGGCGATGAATGCGGCGTAGCTGACGCCACCGCTGCGACTTTCGATTTCGCGGAACCAATTGTAAACGCGTCTTCTCTCGTCTGCTTTCCAAGGCCCTTTCACGGCTCTGAGGCAATAGATATAATGAATCTGAGCGGACGGCGGGTGATTCTTGATCACTTTATTGATGTCGTTGCCATAGCGCGAATTTCTATCCACCAAAGTCTTCCAATCCTCAGCATCAGCAGCGGGAGCCTCGTCCATCAATTTCAAGGTTCTCGAAACGACATTCGGTGCCTGAAGGTAGCAAAGCATGCGGGCGAGTTCGAAATTCACCGAGCGATCTGTTGCAGGGTAAGATGCATCGATTTTTGAAATGACGGCGGTCTTTTCCTCGGCCGTTGGCTCACCACCGCGAATAAACACCAAGCCAGTGGATCTCAGCCAGTTGATCTGCTGTTGTTGGGAAAGTGTTTTCCAATCGACTTTCAACAAGGTTTCCAAAGCAACACTGCGATGTTTTTTTCCATCCAATCTGGCAAGTGCCATCGATCCCAAAATGCGCGACCATGCGTCTTTCTGAGTTGAAATTTTCGGGATCCATCCGGCATCCGGTGAACGTTCCAAAGCGGTGCGCGCCATGAAACGTAGGGTGCGCTCTTTAGAACTCAATTGCTTGAGCGCAAGATCCGCATCGAACTTTTTGGGATCGCGGATCATTTCCGCAAGTTTATCCCGAGTTGGGTTAGGTGTGGATTTTGCGAGTTTCGGCGCGGTGGCTTCCTTACCCGTATAAACCACTCTCCAGAGATGAGATTTTCCTTTGCGACCACCCGTTGCAAAATACATCGAGCCATCTTTTCCAATGACCGCATCTGTTAGAGGTAATCCGGCACCGGAGATGAACTCCTCTTTCTCGGCTTTGAAAGAAGAACCGTCCGGTGTGAGGTGCACGGCGTAAATTGTCGCAAAAGTCCAATCGAAGGCATACAGCGCTTGTTGATATTTCGCAGGAGCTTTGAAACCGCGACCCGAGAGCATCCCTGTCGGCGATCCCGGACCGATATTGAGAACCGGGCCCATACTATCTTCATAATAAGCTGGCCATTTTCCGGTACCATTCCGCCAACCAAGCTCGGCGCCAGGAACAATGTGAGAAATCCGTGTAGGGCGATACCAAGGCATTCCGAAATCCCATTCCATATCCGCATCGTAGGCGAACAACTCACCGCTGTCGTGGAACGCGGCATCATAAGTATTACGTTGTCCCATGGAAACTAACTGCCAATTCGATCCATCAAGTTGGAATCTTGCGATAAATCCACCCGGAGCCCAGACGTTTGCAGCATGTCCATTACCATCGGGATTGCGTAATACGAGTTGATCCTCATTCCAAATCTTGGGAGTAAATGAGTCGGTAACTTCAGGAACATGGGCAAAGTTTCCAGTGATTAAGTAGACCCACTTCTTATCTGGAGAGAGCACCAACGAATGCACGCCATGCTCACCACCCGCTTTGATTGCTTTGACAAGCTCTGGCTTTTCCCAGCCAGCTTCGGTCTCTCTCACTTTCCAAACACCCGTCTCCACTGCGTTTTTCTGCGCCCGCTCATTGATCGAGATGTAGAGCACACCTTCGTGCCAGAGCAATCCATGGGCTCCACCTATCGGAATATCCAAAGCCTCAACCGTGGTTTCGCCACCAGAAAGCGGCGGAACGGTGATGCGAAATAGGCCGCCATATTGGTCAGCTGCGATCAGACGTCCCTTCCCATCTTCAGTCAAGGCCACCCAACTTCCTTGATCTGGCTTAACTTCGTAAATCTGCTCTAGTTTGAAACCTGCAGCGACTTTGAAATCAGCGCTACGATCGATCACTTGTGCCTGGATAATTCCGAGAAATAGCGACGCGGCCAGTAGGGGGAATATGGTGAATTTTTTCATCGGTCAGGAATACTGCGCTGTGTATGCTCCAGCTTTCAAATAGATTCGTTTTTATAGATAAACATAAACATTTCCATGAATCTCCCATCTCCAGAAAAAATCGCCGCTCTCGAACAGCGCCTATTATCGCTTGGGATTGAGCCAACTGCTCTCTTGGAAAAATTCGTCCGTGGCTCGGGTGCTGGAGGACAGAAAATCAACAAAACCTCCAATTGCGTCTTCCTCAAACACCTCCCAACTGGCATCGCGATCAAGTGCCAAATGGACCGATCCCGCGAAATGAACCGCTTTCTCGCCCGCCGCGAACTCTGCGACCAATTCGACGCCATCGCCAACGGCAAGGCCTCAGCGAAAACCCAAGCAATCGAAAAAATGCGCCGGCAAAAACGCCGCAGGTCACGTCGATCAAAACAACAGTCTGTCTCAGACAAACGCATTCTCTCGCAGAAAAAATCCCTCCGCAAATCACCGGAGTTTTAGACTAATTATATCACTGATCTGATAGAATCTTGCGGTGAACTTCTTGAGTGAGCGCCTCAATCCTCTCAGTGAGCGTTTTCGTGATCGCCGTAAGCTCCGTGTTTTGCTGAATGAGTATCATCATCTGTTCCGCATGCTCGGCTGCCAATACCATCCGCTGCTCGGATGACTGCGCGAGTTCTTCCCTATGTCTCGCATCAGCATCAGCATGCGCCTTGTCACGGTCCGCCTGACGGGTCTGAGCGAGCAGTATCAGCGGAGCCGCGTAAGCCGCCTGCAAACTGAATGCCAGATTCAGTAGTATGAACGGATAAACATCAAAGTGAAACACCCCGGCCACGTTCAAAACAATCCAGATCAAAACAACTAATGTCTGGGATATCAAAAAAATAGGTGTTCCAAAAAAACGCGCGAACGCTTCCGCTTTAAGCGCAAACCAGTCACCACCAAAAACAGGATCTAAATGCCTGTGCTTTTCGTGATGACGGAAATGATTCTTACTCGAAATGGAATTTGTGTCCTGCACAGAATTTTTCATGTTCGAAAATTAGATATAAATATCCACGGAGTCGAGTAGCTTAATGAACCGCGATCCGCCCACAAAAATCCAAGCGAATGATCAGGCTTTTTCGAGAACGATACGGAATTCGTATGTCAGAGGATCTTCAGAAGTTTTCTTTGCGATCAATTGCGCGATCTGCTCTGGAGTGTGCTTCTGAAGAACCCGATCTGTATCATTGAGCTTCTCTCCGGGAAAATACATCTGAGTGATCAATTCCATGTAACCCATTTTGGTGACTTTAAAATGAATGTGCGGCGGACGCGACCAATCCTCTGACGCAGGATAAGAACCCGGGATAATGGTGCGCAGTTTGAACTTCCCTTGCTTTCCACTAGGAACAATCGCCCAACCTTGGAAGCCTGGATCCAGAGGGGCGGCATTGGAATCGTGCGGGTGATTGTATCGACCCGCAGCATTTGCCTGCCAGATCTCCACGGTCGCGTCCTCAACTGGTTTCCCTTCCGTATCAAAAACGGTGCCCTCAAGATCAAAAGACGTTCCCTTCGCCACTTCTTCTCTTCCCTCAACTTTCGTTAGATCGAAATCCTTGTCCTTCTGTTCCAAAACAGGATGAAAAGGTCCTGAAGTTTCTGATACGGTTTTAGGTAACTGTTCCGCCGAAGCCCCAGTGATCCCAATCAGCGCGCCCCCTGCCATGCCGCTTTTGAAAAATTGCCTACGTTTCATCAAGGCATTCAACCTCTTAAAATTGCCTACGCAAGGATTTACATAGGCAGGGACCTTTATCCTAAAGGTCCATATCTTACGGCGGTTATTACGGGACAGATCCGATGAGGTATTACGCGCCATCAGATATGGATGCCTGAGGATAGGCGTCCCTGCCAAATAAAAAGCCGGACAGGCGAACCCGTCCGGCTTTTTTGAAAATCTCGAACCGTAAAATTACGGCTCGGATAGAATTTATTTGTCGTCGCCTGGGCTCCACTCTTCGGAAGCTGCAGCAGCAAGGTTGAAGGCTTGCTCGAGGCCGACCATCTCGGAAGATGGGCGAAGTGACTCGAAGCTGGCGCTTTCTTTCTTGAGTTGTTCTTCGGAGTAACCAACAGCTTTGATCGAGAGACCGATACGGCGCTCGACCTTGTCGACTTTGATGACGCGGGCTTCGATTTCGTCGCCAACTTTGATGACGTCTTTGACCTTTTCCACGTGGTCTTCGCTGAGTTGCGAAATGTGGATGAGACCGTCGATGTCGCCTTCGAGGGATACGAACGCACCGAACGATGCGATCTTAGCAACTGTGCCTTTGACGAGGTCGCCGACTTTGAAGCGATCATCGATAGCGGACCATGGATCACCTTCGGTTTGTTTGATGCCGAGTGAGACGCGTTGGTTTGCTTTGTCGATCGCAAGGACGATGGCTTCGATCTCGTCGTTCTTTTTAAGAACTTCGGAAGGATGATTGATTTTGCGAGTCCAAGACATGTCGGAAACGTGGATCATACCGTCGATACCTTCTTCCAGCTCTACGAACGCGCCATAAGCGGTAAGGTTGCGGACAGGTCCGGTGATCGTTGCACCCACTGGGTAACGGAGCTCGATCTCGTCCCATGGGTTGCCTTCGAGTTGGCGAACGCCGAGCGAGATTTTTTGTTCCTCGATGCTGATGCCAAGAACCACTGCGGTGATTTCCTGACCGATTTCGAGAACGTCGGATGGACGGGTGATGCGCTTAACCCAGCTAAGCTCGGAAACGTGCACGAGGCCTTCAACGCCACGCTCGATTTCGATGAACGCGCCGTATGGGAGAAGTTTGGTAACTTGTCCTTTAACTTGCTGACCAATTGGGTATTTGCGCTCGATGTCTTCCCATGGATTGTCGGACATTTGCTTGAGGCCGAGCGAAACGCGCTCTTTCTCACGATCCACGTCGAGGATGACAACATCCACCGACTGACCGATGTGAAGCAGCTCGGAAGGATGGTTGATACGGCCCCATGACATATCGGTGATATGAAGGAGTCCGTCCATGCCTGCGAGGTCGACGAATGCACCGAAGTCGGTGATGTTCTTGATCGCGCCGACGACTTTGTCGCCGATCTTGACGGTTTGAAGGAACGCTTGGCGTTGCTCGGAACGCTCGGCTTCGATCACTTCGCGGCGGGAAAGAACGATGTTCTTACGCTCGTCGTTAACTTTAACGATTTTGAATTCGTAGACATTGCCCACGTATTCGGAGAGATCTTTTGGTGGAATGATGTCCACTTGTGAACCAGGAAGGAAAGCTTCGACGCCGACATTGACGGTGAGACCGCCTTTGACAACTGCTTTGACTTTTCCGCGAACGAGGCCGCCGTCTTGATAGACTTTGACGATTTTGTCCCAGTTTTGTTTGTAGGCAGCCTTCTCTTTGGAGAGAACGACCATGCCTTCGTCGTTTTCGAGACGCTCGAGGAGCACTTCGATTTCGTCGCCGATTTCGATTTCATCATCCTCGAACTCGTTGGATGGGATTGCACCTTCCGATTTGTAGCCGATGTCCACTAGGACGATCTGCGGACGGATTTCAAGGATGGTGCCTTTGACGATAGAACCTTCGCGGAATTCCTTGAATTTCGAGTCGATCAAATCGCTCAGTTCCTGATTGGTTGATTCTGCAAGTGCAGTACTCATATTTGGTTAATGGTTTGGTTAGTTTGTTTACGTTTCCCTTCCGACAATTGCCCCGGAAAAGATGCGTCTGACGGGCACCGGGGCTCCAACCGCTCGCCAGACAAAAGAAAAACGGAGGGCGAACCTAGGAGACCAGGCTTCGTTTGCAAGACTAAAGATTAATCAAAAACACCCACTTGCATTCCTGTCAGCGCCCGCCATTTTCTCCATATGTCTTTCATTCCGAAACCAAACTCCGCCCTTCTCATTGTCGGCCACGGCTCGACGGAAAACCCAGATTCATCGACCCCATACTTCGATCATGCTTGGGAAATCCGTAGCAGAAACCTATTTAGCGAGGTTCATGTGTGTTTTTGGAAGGAAGAACCCTCAATGCGAGAGGCTTTACTGATGATCGATGCCTCCGAAGTCTACATAGTGCCGGATTTCATCAGTGAGGGCTATTTTACGCAGGAAGTCATTCCCCGCGAGTTGGAACTTAGCGGTGATTCCACGATACGTAATGGAAAAACGCTCCTTTATTGCCTGCCGGTCGGAGTCCACCGCTCCATGACCGATCTCATCCTTCGCCGCGCCCGTGAAGTCGCGCCAGACGCAGATCCCAAGGACACCACCCTGATTATCACGGGACACGGAACGGGGCTAAACCAAAATTCCACAAAGGCTATCAAAGATCAGGCCGATCTCATCACAAATTCCGGGGCCGGCTATCAACTCGTAACGGATGCATACATGGAAGAGGCCCCGTTCATTGCCGAATGGGATAAAATGTCCGACACTAAGAACGTGGTGGTCGTGCCGTTTTTCATATCAGATGGTCTGCATTCTTATCAGGATATTCCCGTCATGCTTGGGATCGAACCAGAGGTCGGTCCAGCAGCAAGCCAGCGTGAGATCTTCCGCCAAAACCCTCATCAACTCAGAGAGAAAACTCTTTATTACTCCTCCGCCATCGGCACGGAACCACTCATCGCAGATGTCATTCTCGATCAAATCATGGATTTCGATGCGAAACATAAGCCTCAATCGCCAAAGCCAAACCTAAATACGAGTTTAGCGGAGCACTTAAAAAAACTGATCCGAGAAGGAGTGAACCAGATCGGCCAAATCCAGATTCATCGGGATTACTGCGAGTTCGAATACGCCCTCAATCACATCGAAGACGAAGATCTAGCCACTCAACCCGCCTTCGGAGGACTCGATCATCATCATGGACCAGAAATGTCTCGAGATCTTTCCACCTACGCAGAAGACGGCGAATACCGTTTTACCAAAGGGAAAATCAATCTGCGCCGCGGTTGGGTCATGACTCTGGATAACGAGAAGGATTTATTGCGCGCACTCGATCAGTTCTACCCTGCCTGCACGGCACTTTACATCAAGCATCAGGAAGGCATTTTACCGATCGAAAACCTTCGCGATAAACTCGCCAGACAGACAGGTATGTATCGTTACGCAGGCACAATCAGTGATGATGGCGCACAAAAACTCATCCAGAAAGTATGTGGCCCCGCACACAACTGCGCCAAAAAAATCCTATGGAAACTCGATGAACAAACACCCCTCGATGACAGCGAAGCCTCTCGTTTCAATGGCATCCCTGGCAACGCTTCAGAAAACCTCGCCATTCCCCTCCTCTGCCGTGAAGCCTGTAACCATTTCGTGGCCGAGTGCCGCAATGCAGCGAAAAGAGAATTCGACACCAAACAGAAATCACAGACAGCATAATTTTTCTGGAGTCTCACCCAGCCATACCTAAGCATGATCACGAAGTTATGGGAACCATCGATCAACTCATCAAAAACAACGCCGCTTGGGCTGAGAAAATGCGCATCAGTGATCCTGAGTTCTTCACGCGCTTAGCTCAGCAACAAAGCCCAAAATACTTCTGGATCGGTTGTTCAGATTCTCGCGTCCCAGCCAACCAAATCACCGGACTTCCTCCCGGTGAAGTCTTCGTTCATCGAAACGTCGCCAATGTCGTTCAGGAAACAGATTTCAATGTCCTTGCGGTTCTTCAATACGCCGTTGATGTATTGAAAGTTAGTAACGTTATCGTCTGCGGGCACTACGGTTGCGGTGGAGTGAAGGCAGCTCTCGAAAATTTTCGTCATGGGATTATTGATAACTGGCTAGCTCCGATCCGATCTCTCACCCGTGTCCACAAAGATGAGCTCGATTCATTAAAAGAAAGTCAACGCCTCGACCGTCTATGCGAACTCAACGTGCTCTCACAAGCTCGCCACGTTGCTCGCACCACCATCGTCGAAGATGCATGGGAACGTGGACAAGAACTGTCGATTCATTCATGGATTTACCGCCTCGACCAAGGAATCCTCACACCCTTGCGGAAGCCCATCTCAAGCTCCTCCGAAGTCGAATCTGCCTGATTCATTTGTATCCACCATCATTAGACCCCTTAGAATAATCCTACCGTGTTGAGTTCAGAAAATAACAAAAACGTTCGTATCGCCATTGATCTTGGAGCCAGCAGCGGCCGAGTCATATCGAGTTTCCTCGTCGATGGAAAAATTCAATTAGAGGAAATCCATCGCTTTGAAAATCCCGCCATCGAAATTCCATCCGGTCTCTACTGGAACATCTTTGGATTATATCACGAAATTCTAACAGGACTTAAAAAAGCAGTAGACCAGTTCGGAGAAGATATCGTTTCCATTGGAATTGATACTTGGGGTTGCGATTTTGGGTTATTCGACGAGCAAGGTGAAATCATCGGCACTCCGCATCAATATCGCGATCCACGCATCGAAGGCGTCGAAGATAAAATGCATGATTTAATGCCGGAGGAAGAAATCTTCAGCTTCACTGGAATCAAAACTAACTTCTACAACAGTGCACTTCACCTCCTCTCTCTCCGCTTAAAAAATAGCGCAGCGCTCTCACAAGCACACAGCATCCTTTTCATACCGGACATCCTTGCTTACTGGCTCACTGGAGTGAAAAGTGTAGAAAAAACAAACGCCTCAACCTCTCAACTTCTCAATGCAGAGACTGGTGATTGGTCCGAAGAAGTCATCGAAGCGCTCGGACTCCCTAGATCCATCTTCGGAAAAATTGTTCCTCCGGGAACAATGCTCGGACAACTCCGATCAGAACTTAAAGATACCATCGGACGCTGCGACATTCCTTTTGTGGTCGCTCCTTGCCACGATACCGCCTCCGCCGTCGCCGGCATTCCACTAACCGAAGCTGAACCACTATGGTTATCCTCTGGAACGTGGTCGATCATGGGCGTAGAAAAAAAATCCCCCATTCGTAGTGAAGAAGCACTCTCATACGGTTTCTCCAACGAACTCGGAATCGATAACACAGTTCGTTTCCTGAAAAACATTGGCGGTCTCTGGATCATCCAAGAATGTAAGCGCCAGTGGGATAAAAAAGGCGAGAACTACTCCTTCGCAGAGCTCGCCAAACTTTCCTCTAATGCTGAACCTTTCTTCGCGTTCATCGATCCAGACGATGCTACATTCTCCGCTCCCGGTGATATGCCAGCTCGCATTTGCGAATACTGCAAAAAAACCGGCCAAGCGATTCCTGAAACGATTGGCCAAATCCTCAGAGTCGCAACCGATTCATTAGCTCTGAAATATCGCGTCGTTTATGAACGGATCATCAAGCTCACTGGACGTAATTACGCCCGCTTGAATGCCGGTGGAGGAGGAATCCAAAACGAAGATCTTTGCCAATCAACCGCAAACGCACTCGGAATCGAAGTCCAAGCTGGACCCATCGAAGCTACATCCTGCGGCAACATCATCACCCAGATGCTTGCCACCAAAGAAATTAAAAATTTCAGCGAAGGTCGTGATCTCATTCGGGAATCATTCGATTTCAAAATCTACACCCCTCAAGAGACTGATTCATGGAATCAAGCCTACGCGGATTTTTGTAAGATCATTAACTTATAAAATCGCCGATATCTCAACTAATGCCGCCTAGAAGCAATACCATTAAAACCTCCCGCGCCTCCATTGCGGCAGGTCACGTGGCTGCTTATGCAATGAAACTTTGGAGTCTAATGCTCCGCTACAATGTCAACGGGGAATCAGGCATCGTCCAACCAGTGATTCATTCCAAACCGGTCATCTTCGCCCTCTGGCACAATCGTATCTTCACGATGCCGCCCATTTGGAAACTCACTGGCGGAAAGAACAGGTCAACGGTCGTCCTCACCAGCGCGAGCAAAGATGGCAGCACCTTGGCGACCGCGATGGATTTTTTTGGGATTGGATCGATCCGAGGGTCCTCATCTCGCCGTGCTATATCTGCATTAATCGGAATGAAAAAGGCGCTACTGGAGGGCAAAGATGTTTGCGTCACCCCAGACGGACCCAAAGGTCCGCGCTATCAAGTTCAGCCAGGATTATTGAAAATCGCGCAAGCCACCGGCGTGGACATCATCCCCATCCATATTCGTTACAGCTCCGCATGGCGGCTTTCCTCATGGGATCGCTTCGTCATCCCGAAACCTTTCAGCAAAGTCACCATCATCTTCGATAAACCCATTCAACTTCAGAAAAATCTCACCGAAGAAGATTTCGAAACCGCAAGGGCAAGCCTCGAAAAATGCTTGTGCGCTGGCACGGACGACGCTTGAGAGGGTGAATGACATATAGTTAACTTTAGTTAAATTTTAATTGTCAGCTGGGGTGAATCCTGCAAAATCCCGTCTTATGAAGATAAACACCCGCTTTGCTTCGCTTTTGGCTATTTTAGTCGCCACCGCTCCTCTTATATCTGCTGGTGAGATCGATCGACTTCGCGCCCTTGTTGCAGAGCAAGAAATGCAGATTCAGCAACTTGAGTTGAAAGTAGCCCAACTCTCCTACACTCCTCCATCAGTTAGTGAACCGTCTGTCGCTGCTGAGGCTCCTGTAGCCACTACAACCGATCCTCAAGTTACCACACCCGAAATCAGTCCAAAGCCTACATCAACGAATCATACAACGAATTACATCGTAGTAGCTGGCGACAACATGGCATCCATCGCTCGCAAACACGGCACCAGATCCGTAATTCTCAACGAGCTCAATGGTTTAAAAAGCAATGATATCATCCGTCCCGGCCAGAAGTTAAAAGTCCCAATACCCTCTACCACAACAAGCCAGGCATCAACTCCTGAGACCTTAGTATCCACTGAATCAAAAGCTCCAGTTTCTAACAACACTAAGCATACCGTTGCGACAAACGAAACTTTCTACAGCATTGCTAAAAAATATAATGTAACAGTTAACGCTCTCATTAAGGAAAATCCGAGCATCGAACCCAAAACTCTCGGTGTTGGAAAGATCGTTCAAATCCCAACTAAGATAGAGACTACGAATCTTGCACCGACGCCTCCTCGCGAACCAAGTGTTGATCCGTCAGCCCAATCTCATATTCCGGTACCCAACCAATCAAACACAGCTAGTCAGCCACGCGCATTCGACAAACCCGTTAAAATCACCAAAGAAATCAGCTACAGCGATTTTGCGAAAAGTCACAACACTACCACCAATCGCTTAGATCAAATTAACGGTCTTCGTCTAGATCCAAGCACAATTCTTGCTCAAGGATCCGAGCTCTACATTCCAGAGCAACCGTAGAATTAAAATCTCTGATCCGCTCGACTCAATTCCGTTAGAGAAATTTCTCTAGCGGACTTTTTTTGAGTAACCTCGCTAGACTGGCCGACAAAGAACAAATGGTGAAACCACCAAAGCCTCAAATTCGATTCCGACTTTTTCCCATTGTTCAGCATGGAGATCTCCAATTTTCACCATGTCCCCAGATTTCAACCAAGCCTCAACTTGTTCCTTTTGATTTTCAGAAAACACACATCCGACTTCTGCTAACTTCAATGCCGGATCTACATAATACAAGACACCAGCTAAATAGTGTGGAGCTAAATATTTCCAGTCTACATGACCCGTATACTTCTCCAATTTCTCGACTGTAGTGGAGGTATCTTCGCCCAAAATTGCGTATTTTAATTTCTCAGGCTTATTCGATTCATCTGAAACCATG
>JBILMI010000161.1:0-5200 GCA_044375585.1 Luteolibacter sp. | reverse complement strand
ATTTTACTTGAAACAGCTTCTCGCTTTCTGCGTTCTCGCAGGAATAGCGTCCGCTGCGATTCACGGAAATGCTCATACACATCGTGAACGTTGCACCCAATCCCATGGGCAGCACAATCATGAAGGCCACGATCATCATTCTCTGCCTGATGATTGTAACGATCATGACTGCACCCCGCATCATCATTGCTGCCATCTTCCAGTTGCGGATCGTCCTTCACTTGATCGACAAGTCCTCGCTTCTTTCCAAGAAAGTTTGATGGCAATTTCCACCGAACATTCACTCATCCCAGATGAGCCTGTATTTTCTCTCGATAAGCCCCCACTGATCTGAAGTCAGGATGCGGCACCCTTGTGCCCGCCTATTTGAAGCACAGACCTTTTCTGTGCCACATCTCGCTGCATCGCACCTCTGCGTCATGATGCGAAGTCTCATTCTTCATTTCGAAAACTGCTTACCTATTATGAAATATACCCTCATTGCGTTCCCGCTTTTATACCTAAGCGCCACGCACACTCTCATCGCTGCTCCCCAAGAAATTCTCTCCTACGAGAGCATTTCTTCACGTGTACATCACGATAACCCCGAACTCGTCGCAGCTCGCTTCCGCATCGATGAAGCCCTTGGCCTAGCCAAGCAATCCGGCCGACTCTCCAACCCAACTCTCGATACAGGACTTTCCCACAATAGCCGCACCGCCGAAGGCAGCATCGAAATCGGAATCACTCAGAAATTTCCACTCACGAATCGACTTAAAATTGAAAAGGAAATCAGCAGCACCGGAATCCAAGCTGCTGAAGCCGAAGTAAAAAATGTTGAACGACTCTTTATTGCCGAAGCACGTCAGGAATTCGTGAAAGTCTTAGCGATTCAGGAAAGAAAATCTCTTCTCAAACAACAACAAAATCTCGCCACTGAACTCGCGAACTTCATTACAGAAAAATCCAAGCAAGGCGAAATCTCACATCTCGATGCAGCACAAGCAAAACTCGCATCGCTTAAAATGATCAGCCAAGAGCGACAACTCAGTACCGAAGAAACCGCGGCACTGGGAAATCTTCGACCGCTGTTAGGTCTCACCCCAGAAACCAAAGTCACTCTATCTGGAAATCCATCTTTCAACGCCCAACCGAAGAACACCTCGATTCAGCGACCCGATCTCACCTCTGCAAAACTTCAGCTCCGCGCCGCAGAAACCGGCATCTTGCTCGAAGAAGCTAATCGCAGAGAAGATGTTGGACTTTCACTTTTTGCCGCAGGTGAACGAACTGAGGACGCTCCCAACGGATTAGAAAATGAAACCATCCTCGGCTTCAAATTATCTATCCCACTTCCATTTTGGAATAACAACCAAGGCAACATCGATGCCGCGAATGCGCGCCGAAACCTTAAGAATCAGGAAGTCAAAGCTCTAGCCAACCAAATCGAGCACGAAGCCCACACCGCCCTAACTGAAATGCGTCAGTGGTCTGCGCTCATTAACGAACTTAACGAAAAACTCCTACCACTTGCTAAAGAACAAACCGATCTACTCGAGAAAGCCTACCGTGAAGGCCAAGCTGACCTGCAAGCCATTCTTAACTCCCGCGATCAAACACTCGAATTACTCGCCACCCAAATCGATGCGACCCGTGAATTTCACCTCGCCAACATTCGCTACCAAGCTGCATCCGGTAAACCTTAACTCTCCTCATTCATGAAACTACCATTCTTCTTTCTACTTGTTATTAGCGCCGCCTTTGCCGCCGAAGCACCACCTCGGAATGAAACCACGGTCATACTCGATCCGATTGGTGCCGAAAACCTTGGTATCACTACGATCTCGGCTCAAGAAACCGACTTTGAGAGCACGATTCCAGTCCTTGGAGAAATTGAACACACCTGCGAGAGCCATGCTGTCCTCTCTAGCCGCATTGCAGGTAAAATCATCGATGTGCTCGCTCACAAAAGCGATTTCGTTAAGAAGGGCGATATTCTCCTCCGCATCGAAAGCCGCCAACCCGGAGATCCACCACCAGTCATCGAACTGAAAGCTCCTGCAGATGGTCTCGTTACCGAGTCCGTAGGACACCTCGGAGCACCCGTTGAGCCAGACAATATGCTGATGGAAATCCTCGATCTAACAAACGTATGGGTCGTCGCCCGCGTGCCACAGCACCAGGCAGCTATACTCAAGGCGGGTCTCACCGCACACATTCGCATCCCCGCTCTCGGTACCGAAGAACATGCATCAACCTTTCTCCAGCTTGGCACTAGCGAAGAGTCCCGTTCATCCACCGTGGATGCTATTTTTGAACTGCCTAATCCTGAAGCTAAACTCCGACCCGGGATGCGCGCGGAGGTTTCACTAATCGCGACTAAACGTGAAAACGTGCTCAGCGTGCCTCGTGAGGCACTACAGGGTGATCGTTCAAACCGCTTTGTTTTCATCAAGGACTATGAGCTGGAAAATGCGTTCGTCCGCGTCCCAGTCACCGTCGGCGAAATGAGTAATGATCGTGTGGAAATAACAGCCGGACTTTTCCCTGGAGATGATGTGGTGCTTAAAGGTGCTTATTCCCTTTCATTCGCAGGAAAAGGCAGCGCCTCACTGAGGGAAGCGCTCGACGCCGCACACGGTCATCCCCACAACGAAGACGGCACTGAAATGTCCGCCGAGGAAATCGCTGCATCGGGTGGTGATCACGACCACGACCATGGTCACGATCATCATAACGGAAGCCCACTCGTGATGTTTCTAACCATTGCCTGTAGCATTCTACTGCTGCTGGTTTTAATCCTCTTGTTTCGTAACCGTTCAAAAGCCTAAACGATCATGCTCAATTATCTGATTCGATTTTCGCTCAAAAACCGAGGGGTCGTCATCGCCTGTGCTCTGCTGGTCTTATTGTTAGGTCTGCAGACAACCAGAGAACTTCCAGTCGAAGTTCTACCGGACATGACAAAACCCACTGTCACCATTTTAACGGAGTCTCCTGGCCTTGCTCCTGAAGAGGTCGAAACCCTAGTCACTCGCCCACTGGAAAATGCTCTTTTAGGCATTAGCGGACTCGATCGTCTTCGCTCAAACTCCGATGTTGGACTATCATTGGTCTTTGTCGAATTCGCATGGGGCACCGATATCTACAAAGCCCGCCAACTCGTTCAAGAGCGCCTACAAGCCGCCGTGCTCCCCGATAACACTCGCTCTGGCATGACCCCTGTTTCCTCCCTCATGGGAGAGATCCTACTCGTCGGACTTCGTTCCAAGGATAACTCCATTACTCCTATGGACCTCCGCACGTTTGCCGACCTAAACATTGCGCGCCGCTTACAAAGCATTCCAGGAGTCGCCGAGGTTTTAGCTATCGGTGGTGGAGTAAAACAAATTCACGTCGAGCCAGATCCAATGAAAATGCAAACAGAGGGCATATCATTAATAGAACTCGAAACTGCCGTCTCACTCTCAGCCGGAAATGCCACCAGCGGTTATCTTCAGTCCGGCCCACGCGAAATCATGGTGCGCAACCTCGCCATGACTGCCGATCCTGCCGATATCGCCGCGTCACCCGTGAAACGCATAGGTGACCGCATCATCACCATTGCTGATGTCGCTAACGTTAAATTCGGCGTCGCAACGATGCGCGGAGATGCCGCCATTGCACTCAAAGAGAAAGGCGACAAAGAGGAAACAGCTGGCGTCGTCCTCAGCATCGATAAATCTCCTGGCTTCGATACCTTGAAACTCAGCGCCAATATCGAAAAAGCTCTCGACGAACTCCGCCCAAGCCTACCTCCCGGAGTCGAAGTGGAGATTCTTTTTCGCCAAGGTGATTTCATCGAAAGCGCAGTCGGAAATCTCAAGGAAGCCATCCGCGATGGTGCGATCATGGTCACGATCATCTTATTCCTTTTCCTACTAAATCTGCGCACCACTTTTATCACTCTAACAGCAATTCCACTTTCCTTCGCGATCACACTACTCACCTTTAAATGGTTTGGCATTAGTGTGAACAGCATGACCCTCGGCGGCATCGCCGTAGCCATTGGCATGGTAGTTGATGACGCGATCGTCGATGTCGAAAACGTATTTCGACGACTCAGGGAAAACGCTTCACTACCAGAACCGAAGCCACGGATCGAAGTCATTGCCTCAGCATCCAGTGAAGTTCGTTCCAGCATCCTATACGCTACCATAATCATCATTCTAGTGTTTGTTCCGCTACTCGGGCTCGCTGGTCTCGAAGGCCGACTTTTCCAGCCTATCGCCATCGCGACCATCGTCAGCATGATTGCTTCCTTTGTCGTTTCTCTCACAGTCATCCCTGTCCTTTGCTCCTTCCTATTAAAACCAAAAGAAGGTCAACAACACCAGGATAGCCGATTGGTCAGAGTGCTTAAAAAAATCACCGAGGCCACCTTCCTTCGCGCCGCTTTCAGCGCACCGTTGCTGGTCATCACAGTCGTTGTCCTCTTAGTAATCGGAGCGGGTTTACTCTATCCCAGTATGGGCAAAGAATTCCTTCCCACTTTCAACGAAGGCAGCGCAACCATCTCCTTTGCCAGCGCACCGGGTAGTTCTTTAAAGCAATCCAACGAAGTTGGTAAAAAAGCCGTCGAACTTTTACTCCAGATTCCCGAGGTAAAATCCGTAGGTCGCCGCGCTGGCCGTGCAGAGCGAGACGATCACGTCATGCCGGTATCAGTTAACGAATTCGATGTGGAGTTCTATGAAAGCGGACGTCACCGCGAAGAAGTTTTCGCCGATATCCGAGAGAAGCTCCAGGGCATCCCGGGAACTTTCGTCAATGTTGGACAGCCTATTGGCCACCGCCTCAGCCATATGCTGAGCGGAGTTTCCGCAAAGATCGCCGTGAAAATCCACGGTCCAGATCTCGATACGCTCCGCCGCCTCGGTGCCCAAGTCAAAGAAGCTGGACAATCCATTCCCGGCCTCACCGATATAAATCTTGAACCTCAAGTGCCGATTCCACAAATCCGTATCGAAGTAAATCGTGTCCGCGCACAAATCGAAAATGTCGCGCCAGGTGAAATCAATAGCCAAGTCTCCCGTTTATTGGGAGGTTCCATGCTCGGCGAACTTCGCGAGGGAGAATCGACAGTTGATCTCGTGATGCGCCTTCCCGAAAGCTGGCGCACATGGCCGGAAAAAATCGGCGACCTCATCATCCAGACCCCCGATGGCCGACACATCCCACT
>JBILMI010000160.1:0-5202 GCA_044375585.1 Luteolibacter sp. | reverse complement strand
GGGGAAATCGGAGGAGAATTTTGCGGAGAGTTTGTCGAGAGTGGAAGCTTTACCGCCGAGGAGAAAGTGGCGGAAATCTGGTTTACCTTGGGTGGCCTTGATTGTTTCTAACATCAGGGTGGGGCCGTAGACGCGGTCGGTGAGTTTTTCGGCGGTTGGGAGCTGAGCGTTGAGCGACCAGACGAGGGGCATACCGTCGGGGGTGATGAGGTCGAAATTCCGCATTGTTTCGCCAAAATCTGCATCGTGGCGAGCGAGGGCAACGACGTGGGTGTTGGCGGCCTCAACGGCGTAGGGTTGATCAGCGAGGGAGGCTTTTTCGAGAATCCACTCGATGGCTGAGGTATAGGAGCAAGTGGCGACGGGTAGGCCGATGATGGGACGGGTGCGCATGGATAAATGCTGGCGTTAAACCCTGTAAAACGGTTCTACCTCCCTGAGTTCAGGGGTGCTGGCGATGGCCGCGTTCCGGTGCGCGGGTTCTGCAAAGAGATAGAGTGCGTATCCCCCGTAACCTCCGCCGCAGTATTTGTGGGCGATGGCGTTTTGGATAGTCGGCAGCGGATCCATGCCCTCATCGAGCTGAGTGCTGTGGTAAAGGGTTATGCCTTCGGCGATTTTATTGAGATCCGTGTGCAGGGTTCCCTCGCGGGCGATGCGGGAGCTTTGTGCGATGCGGTCGTAATCGCGCGGAAGATTGACGACGCCCGGGGTGTCGTGTTGTAGGCCTGTCCAATAAATGGCCATGCGCCCGGCGAGGAAATCGCCGTTTCTTTTGAAATCGAGTGTCGGCCTTTCACCGGAGCGCCATACGCAGAGGCCGGTCTCACGGATGACAGCGGGATCTTGCCAGCCGACGCCGAGACCGATCTCGGATTCGAAGCCATCGCGACCGTTGAGGAGGGCCCAAGCGCCGCTGCCGCCGAGTCCGGCTTGTTTTTCAAAAGGCCACTCGCGCAGGGACACGAGTGGTGAAATGGCGCAGTTTACGATGTATGCATCCGGGCGAGAGAAGCGCGGAACATCCAGCCAACCCCCGGCGAAATCGACGCGCATTGGGGCTTCCGTGGGAGCCTGCACCCAGCGGACGATGGAGCTGGTGGAAACGGGATCGAAGCGCGGCGGGGTTTTGGGTAGGACGGAGTATTGCGCGCCGACCTGATTGCATAGCTCGCGTTTCAGGTCACCATATTTATCGTCCTCGGTCACGATCAGGAAATCTGGGCGGATGCGGAGGAAATCCTCCTCGAAATCGAGCCCTTCCTTGTGACCTTGGGTGACGATCACCTCGTCGACCATGCGCAGTGCTTGCAGGAGAGCGCGCTTGTGATCATCGGGGATGGATGGTTTGCGGCGTTTGTGGTGCCAGAGCACATCGGCGGACGCAAATGACACAATCAGATAGTCACCCAGCGCGCGCGCTTCCTCGAAGAACTGGAGGTGTCCAGCGTGCAGGATGTCGTAGCACCCAGAGACGAAAACTTTTTTCATTAGGAATTTGTAAGGAGGTAGAGTTTCAGACTGATCAGTGAAGTAGATTTTTTAGTCCAGAGATTTGGGCTCTTTAATCTTTGGAAACAGGAATGTGGTGGCCGTGTGATTTTAGGATGGCGTTTTGGCGGGCGGTGTCGAGGTCTGAGTTGACCATTTCGGCGCACATTTTCTCGACGGTGATCTCAGGAACCCAGCCGAGTTTTTCTTTCGCCTTGGTGGGATCACCTCGCCGCGGTGGGGAGACTTGTGGTTGAAGAGGATGCCGTTGAAGGCATATATTCCGTAGGCTTTGTGTTAGTTCACGGTAATTCAATAAGCAGTTTTCCGGCATGGGCTGGGATGCTGATTTCAGCTTTTATTTTAGAAACGCTGCCGCCCTTGGTCGATTCTTTCATTTTGGAAGAAAACCTGTGAGTTGTCTTTGGGTTGATGGTTTAGTCCTATTGAGATAGGAGGGTTGGTTGTTAGAAAACTGGAATGGGTTTGTTAGGGAGGAGTATGGAAAAGAGGTCGAGGTTGACAGGTTGAACTTGGCCTAGGAATTCGAGTAGCACTTTGACGCGTTCGGTAGCGGGTGCGATGCCTTGGATGGTGCCTTTCATTCCCTGGAAAGGGCCGTTTGCGACCTCGACTTCATCGCCGATGGAGAGAGAAGGGGATATCGTGATGAGTTCTTGTTCGTCGTGGGACTGAAGGCGGACTTGTTCAATAAGGGAGGTGACAAACGTTTCTGGAACATGAGGAATTTCAGTGCCGAAGCGGACGAGTCCGCGGATGCCTTGGCAGAAGGTGACCGCGCGTTCCATGTCTTGAAGATTGAATTTGGCGAGAATGTAGCCGGGAAAGAGAGGTTCGAGCCACCAGATTTTGCCTCTACGAGTGGCTTTGCGGTATTTAATGCGCGGGCAGAAAACTTCGACCCCTTCAATTTCGCGAAGGTGTTTGGCGGCGATGTGTTCGCGCTTGGTTTGGGTGCGAACGCAGAACCATTCAGAGGATGTGGTGGTTGCTGAGTTCATTGGCCGAGGATTTTCTGGAGTATAGGCAGGAGTTGGCCGCCGCGTTTCATCCACGATTCGAGGCGTTCAATGCGTTCGTCAAGGAAGGCATGCTCGGTGGGGTCGGTAGTGAGGGAATTAGCTTCTTTAAGCTGCTGAAGTTTGGATTTTCCGCTATCGAGATGGGGGCGAATCTGTTCGCGGATGAATCCGCCAACGAGACGTTTGAGATCAATGGCGGGTTCGTAATATGTCCGGCGATCCTTCATGTCTTGTGCTTCGCGAAGTGCGCCAAGGGATTTCAGAGTTCGCAGGCCTTGGCTGGCAGAGCCTTTGGAGATGCCAAGTTTTTGAACGAGATCATCGAGAGAAAGAGGCTCGGATGAGATAAAAAGTAGGCCGTATATTTCACCCAATGAGCGGGGTAAACCAAGCACCCGAACGCCATCGACAAAAAAATCCACAACCTGTTGCTGGATCAAGCTGAGGTGTTGGGATCTGGCTTGGGTGTTAGTGGTAGGCAAATCCACAACCCATACTTATGCGCTGTGGAGAGCTTGTTCAAGTTTTTTTGAACAAATAAGGTGAGTTGTGATTTTAATAGATCCTATAGGTCTTATGGGACCTATTTTATTCATAACAGCTACAACATATCGCGCGTGATGATGTAGGAGGCAGCGCAGCGTGGGCACTGGACGGTGATGTGATTGGCATCGTGGAAAAGTTCGTCGGGTTTTTCGCGCCAGCTGCCGAGGATAGGGAGGATTCGATCTAAAGTGCAGCCGCAGTGGAAACGGAAAGGTCGCGATTCGAGGAGATTGGTTTCCTCAGTTTCTTGGATTTTTGCGACTTCTTCTGTTGTTAGAGCGGCGAGCCACTCGAGGTCGGCATCTGGCTGGGCGGTAATGAGGACGTAGTTTTCATCATCGAGACGAAAGGCGCGAGCGGGGCGTTGTTCGGATTGGTCGTAGAATTGAGATATCCATTCAACGGGATCGCGTCCTTCGATTTCGAGGGTGGACATGCGAGGTTCGCGAGAGGTATCGGTAGTGGTCTGGGAGTAGAAAAAATTACGATCCGGTTCGCGGATATTTTCAGTGAAGATGCGACCGGTGATGCTTGCTTCGTTAGAAGAACCGGTGACGAAGAGATTAATACGTGGGGCGCGGAGGTTAGCGGTCCAAGCTGTCGTCTCGCTCCACGGGCGTGCGGTGAGGTGGAGTGTAAAAACGGCGAGGGCGTCTTTGAGCATGGTGTCGAGTTCGACGGGATAGCGGATGCTATACTCCATGAGGTGGAGATAGTAATCCGTGTAGATTCCGGTGAATTGACCGCGAAGCATCAAGCAATTGCGATGACGGACGAAGATGGATTCGATTTTGGTAAAATCTTCGGGCTGCATGGGTGGGGAAACTTTAAACTTTAAGTTTTAAATCTCAAGGAAGAGCAAGTGCTGAGAATGCGCCTCTTCTTTGGAGTTTAAGGTTTATAGTTTAGAGTTTTAAGCTCCCGGGAGCTCAATGAAGCCTTCGAGTTTGCGGATACGGGTAGGGTGACGCATTTTGCGCAGGGCTTTGGCTTCGATCTGACGAATTCGTTCGCGGGTAACTTGGAACTGGCGGCCGACTTCTTCGAGAGTGCGACTGTAGCCGTCTTTGAGGCCGAAGCGTTGTTCGAGAACTTCGCGTTCGCGTTCGGTTAGGGTATCGAGGACGTCTTTGATTTTGTCTTTCAACATCGAGAAGCCAGCTTCCTCCATCGGGTTGTCAGCGGCTTTGTCTTCGATGAAGTCGCCGAATGATGTATCGTCGGAATCGCCCACAGGAGCTTGAAGCGAGATGGGTTGTTGAGCCATTTTGAGAACGGCGCGGACACGTTCGACGGGAAGGTGGATCTCCTCTGCGATTTCTTCAGGGGAAGGTTCGCGGCCGTATTCTTGGACGAGTTGTTTTTGAACGCGCATCAGTTTATTGATCGTTTCGATCATGTGGACTGGGATACGGATCGTGCGTGCTTGGTCGGCGATGGAGCGGGTGATCGCTTGGCGAATCCACCAAGTGGCGTAAGTGGAAAATTTGTAACCGCGGCGGTATTCGAATTTCTCAACAGCTTTCATCAATCCCATGTTGCCCTCTTGAATGAGGTCGAGGAAAGAGAGACCGCGGTTGGTGTATTTCTTAGCGATGGAAATCACGAGACGAAGGTTGGCCTCGACCATTTCGGTTTTCGCTTTGAGAGCGGCTTTCATCCAGAGACGGAGGTCTTTGTAAGCGGGCTCGAAGGTATCGTCGCTCAACCAGCAACGTTGTTGGACTTCACGCATTTTGGAGGTGAATTCTTTGTCAGTTGGGTGGGTTTTGAGGCGGCGTTGGTATTTCCAGAAATTCTGAACGTATTCTTCAACTTGTTCACAGAAGTCCTCGACAACTTTTTGTTTGTAGTAAAAACGAATGTAGATGCGATGCATCGAGCTGAGGTTTTTTTCGAAGTTTTCCTCTAGCTTCTTCTTGCTGCGTGGAGCTTTGCCAGCGAGTTGGCGGAAGATGTTGTCGTTTTCCTCGTGGAGTTGCTTGAGTTGATCGCAAAGTTTCTGAAGGCCTTTCATGTAGCGCTCGCGGGACTCGATTTTTTTATCGAGGATGACGCGGTCGAAACGCTCTTTGCCTTTGTTGAGTTTATCGGCGAGGTCGAGGTAAAGCTCGGTAATGAA
>JBILMI010000159.1:0-5225 GCA_044375585.1 Luteolibacter sp. | reverse complement strand
CCCTCAAACTTTTCCTTAATAGTGAGGAAAAATTTCTTCTGCAAATAGAAGGCGGAAAAGTCGATCACGCCGCCCACGCCAACGATGCCGCTGGCCTGCTATGGGATCAGCTCGCGTTCGATGAAGCACTCGCGAAAGTGTTAGAAATGATTTCCGAGCGCGATGATATTTTGGTCATCGTCACCAGCGATCACGGCAACGCCAACCCAGGCCTCAATGGCACTGGAAAAAATTACACAGAATCCAACGAAGCCTTCAAATCGATCACCCGCATGACCGCTTCTTATGAGACCATTTTGCAAACTTGGGGAAAATCCAAAGACAACACCGCCGAAGCCCTCGCAGCTCTGATCGAGGAAAAACTCGGCTTCAAACTAGACGCCGCAGAATCCGAGGCTCTCTACACAGGCGTCACCAAAGGCGAAATCATCGAATGGAGCGACCAACTCGATAACCCCAGTGGCCTGCTTGGCCAAATCGCCGGCAACCACACCGGCATCGGCTGGACCGGCGTCTCCCACACCTCCGATCCCACCATGCTATCCGCCATCGGCCCTCAGGCCGAACGCTTCTCTGGCATCGTCCCTAACCACACGGTCTATCAGCATTTCATCGATCTACTGGGTTGAGATGATTTTCACATAAGCTCTGGAAGTTATTAGGCAGTTTGAATTTCTCGCAAATGATAAATCAGCAATCGTCACCCCCTTTTTTTCTTCCTAGACCTGCGCTCCAGTGAAATCTCTGCGCTAGGTGAAAAGCAAATTTCTAGCTTTCATTTCATTACGGCGAAGTCATTGCCAATGCACAAGCCTGCTGCAATGGCATCGCCTTTATTCCTTCCGCTAGTTCGAAACTTTGTTTTCCAGGATAGACCACCCGTAGCTCTTTCAATCCCAAATCTTGCATCGTGATATGCATGGAGCGAGTTACTTTGGGGGCATCGTTGAACTTAATTTCGATCCCGAGCGAACGTGTGGGAAAATACAAATCTAGTTCTGAGCCACTATGAATGGCGTAAAAATAAGCCTCGTCACGTTCATGCGCGGCGATCAATTGTTCCAGCGCGAAGCCTTCCCAAGACGCGCCCAACTTCGGATGCGTGATGAGTGCCGCATGGTTCGATACACCCAACTGCGCGTGCAGCAAGCCAGTATCCCTAAAGTATATTTTAGGAGTTTTCACCAAGCGCTTACCAATATTGGTATGCCACGGCAATAAGCGTCGAATCATGAATGTTTGCTCCAATGCGTCGAGGTATGAACTTGCAGTATTGTAAGCGATGCCCATGGATGCAGCGATTTCGTTGCCATTCCATAATTGCCCATGATAGTGCGCAAGCATGATCCAGAAACGCGCCATCGCCTGCGGCGCCATACGGAATCCCAAAGCCCCCAAATCTCGCTCCAAAAACGTGCGCGAGAAGTTTCGCCTCCAGTCATAACTATCATTCTCACTGGACGCCAAAAAGGAACGCGGAAATCCGCCACGCAGCCAGAGCCTATCGAGCAGGTTAGCTGCAACTTCGTGTTGCTGAAATCCAGTGAGTTCAACGATTTCCACCCGACCCGCCAACGACTCCGATGCCTGCCGAGAAAGCTCAGGTGACGCGCTCCCCAGGATCAAAAAAGTTGCAGGTTGATCAACCCGATCCGCCAACACCCGCAACACAGGAAAAAGCCCCGGCACCCGCTGGGCTTCATCGATCACCACTAATCCTCGCAAGGAACTCAGCACACTCATCGCGTTCTCAAATGCCATCGCGATAGAGGGCTCTTCCAAATCGAAATAGCTAACTTCGCCCTGAGTTTCCAGCGCCCAAGCCAAGGTGGTTTTGCCACACTGACGCGGCCCAATCAATGCCACCACAGGATTACGCTTGAGCGCTTTTTCAAGGTATTTCTGGTATTGCTCACGCTTGATCACAAGCGAAATATTTCATCGTCATTGAAATATTTCAAGTATTTAATTTTGTATGCTTGTTGGAATCTTTTTATCTATCCCAAAATAAAATGCCAAGTATTCAATTTTAAGGGTGGCCTAAGCTTTTAGCATTCCGTGAGAGACCGGATGACTAAAAGTCCTATCGCTGCAAGATTTACAGGTTGATTTCTGTAAGCTTCATGGTTTTCTATACCATTTATTTGCAAATGATGAATCATTTCACTCCCGTCCTTTTTCTCGCTATCGCGTCTTCCACGTTATCCTTGGCGGCTGAGGTCGATTTTGCGCATGAGGTGGTTCCTATTATCAATAAGCACTGCATCGAGTGCCATTCGGGTGACAAAGCGAAGGGTGGTCTTTCGATGGACACCAAAGCACTACTTCTAGAAGCAGATGTAATTGAACTCGGTAAGCCGGAAAAATCCCTAATGATTGATGTCGTCACGACATCCGATCCGGATGAAAAAATGCCACCTCCGGAGAAGAAGAAAACCGCACTGAACGATAAAGAGATCGATGTGCTGAAGCGTTGGATCACCGCAGGTATTCCATGGACGGAGGGATACACTTTCGCAAAAGAACGCTATGAGCCACCATTACGTCCTCGAAAAGTCACTCTTCCAAAAGGTCCTGCTGGAGCAAATCCAATCGATCTGATTGTCGCGGAGTATTTGAAAAAACAAGGGCAGAAATTCCCCGCGCCTGCCGATAACATGACTTTCTTGCGTCGGGTGAGTGCGGATCTGAATGGGCTTCCCCCAAGTTCAGATGCACTGGCTAAACTCTCATCATCCTCAACCTTCAATCAAACTCAAGTGGTGGGCGAGTTACTTGCGAATAATGAAGCCTACGCAGTGCATTGGATGACTTTTTGGAATGATCTTTTACGCAATGAATACGCAGGAACAGGATTCATCACCGGCGGCCGCAAGCAAGTCACTGCATGGCTTTATCCAGCGCTGTTAGAAAATAAACCTTACAACACATTCGTCACCGAACTCGTTGCGCCGGATGACACATCCAAAGGATTTATCGACGGCATCGCGTGGCGCGGTGAGGTCAACGCGAGTCAAACCACGGCGATTCAATTTTCACAAAACGTTTCTCAGGTTTTCATGGGCATCAACATGAAGTGTGCGTCTTGTCATGATAGCTTTGTGGATCGCTGGACCTTGAAAGAAGCTTACGGTCTGGCTGCGATTTATTCTGATCAACCTTTGGAGCTCACCCGTTGTGATAAACCGACAGGTGAAAAAGCCGTCGCTGCTTGGTTGTATCCGGAGTTGGGGCAGATCGATGCATCCAAACCAAAGAATGAGCGACTCAAGCAACTCGCAACTTTCATCACGAATCCCGAAAATGGAAGGATGCAGAGAACGCTCGTGAATCGTTTGTGGAATCAGCTCATGGGTCGTGGAATCGTCCATCCAGTGAGCGCAATGAATACGGAACCATGGAGTGAGGATCTTTTAGATCTCTTGGCGAATCACTTGGTGGAGTCAAATTATGATATGAAAGCTGTGATCCGCTTGATCGCGACTTCTAAGATCTATCAGGCACGCGCAGATATTCTTGAGGATGAGAGCAAACCCTATGCTTTCAATGGCCCCGTTCGGAAACGGATGACGGCTGAGCAATTCATTGATTCCGTTCGCACAGTGGTTGGTGTCTGGCCAAAGCCGGACAAAGATGCTTTCAACGATGGAAAGGGACAGGGAGGTCAACTCAATGTGGTTATGAAAACTCATGGATTAGAAAAATGGGATGATAGACCCATCCGCACCGCACTCATTCAGCGTGATACTTTGCAAGCAGTGTTGGGCCGGCCAAATCGCGAACAAGTCGTCACTTCAAGGCCGGATCAGTTGACCACGCTTGAAGCGATCAATCTAGCCAACGGTCCCGAGCTGGCTGCGCTGATTCGTGAAGGCGCGCAGAAGATGGGTAAGGTTGCCGATTCGAAATCATGGGTTACGCAAATCTACGAGGCAGCGCTCAGTCGCAAACCTGCGACACATGAAATGGAAACCTCTCTGGAAATTTTAGGCAGCAATCCTCAATCCGAGCAGGTTGAAGATTTGTTATGGTCGATTTTTATGCTCCCCGAATTTTTCTATATCAATTGATACGATGAACTCAGAAACTTGGTACGACGAAGCCCTCCCCGAACAATCCCGCCGCAATTTCATGCGAGTGATGGGCGCATCTGCTGCTGCAACATTTCTTAGCGGTGCACCACGCGCGATGGCTTCTGATAAACTGAAACATCCGGCAGCGAAGGCGGATGCCTGTATCTTATTATGGATGGCCGGCGGCATGGCATCGCCGGAAACTTTTGATCCAAAAGCTTACTTACCGTATGAGGTTGGAACTCCGGTTGAGAAAATCATTAGCACATTTCCGGCGATCAATACCGCCGTGGATCACATCAAAATTTGCCAAGGATTGGAAGGCATTGCCAGCGTGATGGATCGCGCGACCTTGATTCGTTCTCACGTGCAGGCAGATCTTGGGAGTATTTTGCATTCACGTCATCAGTATCACTGGCACACGGGCTACGTTCCTCCGCAAACGGTTGCCGCTCCGCACATCGGTGCGTGGATCGCGAAAGTATTGGGCGGTCGGAATGAAGTCATGCCGCCTTTCATCAACATCGGCCAACGTCTCGAAGGTTTCGGTGAGAGTGAAGAGATCAAAGCATTCACTACCGGAGGATTTTTCGGCAGCGAATTCGGCCCGATGAATCTGCCTTTCCCCGATCAAGCTTCCCAAGCTGTGCAACCTCCCAGCGGAATGTCTGCAGATCGTTTTGCGAAGCGTTACAAGGCATTAGAAGCTTTGCTCAAACATTCTCCACGCTCTGGCGAGTTAAGTGACTACCACCAGGAATCCATGTTGCGCTCTCTGGATAATGCGCATCGCTTGCTCGGATCGAAAGAGCGTGAGGCATTCGATCTGACCAAAGAGAAAAAAGAAGTTTTCGACGAATACAATACAGGTCGCTTTGGCCAAGGTTGTTTGCTCGCCAGAAAACTGGTGGAAAATGGTGCGCGCTTCGTTGAGGTAACGACCGAATACGAACCGTTCCTGCAATGGGATACGCACGAAAACGGTCATGCCAACACCGAGAAAATGAAACAGCAGATCGATCGACCGATTGCGCGTCTGATCAAGGATCTCGAAGAAAGAGGATTGTTAGAAAGAACCTTGGTCATCGTCGCCAGCGAGTTCAGCCGTGATATGATGATCGAAGGTGTGCCGGGATCGTCCGCACAAGACCA
>JBILMI010000158.1:0-5283 GCA_044375585.1 Luteolibacter sp. | reverse complement strand
TGCCCAACTTGGCTTTTTCAAGACGTAGATTTAATACATCGTCTTTCTCCACCAAATAACGCTTCTGAGTAGAGCTTGGCTGAGCCAGAACATAACCTTGATGTTCTTTCTTAAAAGGCGAACCACCATCCGCGACACGGCGCATGCCCGACTCGCTCGCCACTTTTCCATTCACAATCAAATCTGGAGTCATGATAGAAAGCTCATCACCTGGCACACCGACTAAGCGTTTGATGTAATGTGATCCAGCCCCCTGCGGCCCACTTTCCTGTTGGATACCTTTGATCGCAATTGTGTCAAAAACGAAGACCTCTCCACGCTTTGGTTTCCTGAAGTGGTAAGAAAATTTATCCACCAGCACAAGGTCGCCTGTATCAATAAAGCCCTCCATGAGAACTAAGCCTTTCTTCAGAATTCCATTATTTTCCCTAGCCTGCTTAAACGCATCTTCCAAACCAATATCATAGGCTTGGTTCGCAGGCGAAGGCAGTCTTATTGGATCTTGGTCTTCGCTAATTAACTGTGAACGACTAAAAAAGTGCATCCATTGAAAGTCCCTAACATCGCCTCCAATTTTAATACCATCTGAGACTGAATAAATCCCAGTCTTTACCAGACGATCCTTATCATTCACTACTTTTTCGTAACTTCTGCCACGCAAAATACTTTCCATGACACGTTGCGGAAATGATGGCCAATCCGCTTCTTTCAAGGGAGTTCCCGTAATTCCGTTCAAGGTTGGCTGCATCGAACCCGTAGGAATCCGAAACGGCTGTAAATAATACGCACGCAAACCCAGCGCGATGACAATCGCAACGAACATTACCTCCACGTTTTCCTCAAACCAATTTTGCGGTTTCTCACGTGGCAATGAGTTTTCACAGGCTGCCCTCAACTGCTTTGAAGCCTCGTCTGCTTTTTTCTTATCCTTAGTCTTGATCGCTTGGATCAGATCTTTGCATCGTGATTCGATCTCCGCTACGCGATCCGCATTGAGTAAATCTCTTTTGTAATTCACAAATTTGGTCGCTCCCTTGACGAGATGATTTGCATTTTTTTTCCAAGCAGGCGTAAACATACCCGCAAATCTTGCACCCTCAGAAGCCTCGCTGCAAGCCCTATGCCGCCAGCTTGAGCCACCCTTTATATCCGTCTCGCATTGAAAAGAAGTATTCTAAATTCTTGCTCCGAAAAATAATACCGTGCAGTGTAGCTCTATGCATCACAAATTCAGATTTTTTCTGATCCTGATCATTTGCGGACTATCAACATTTGCTAATCTAAGTGCCGCAGAACCAAAGTTGATGCAGAGTCAGGTTAAGGGTCTGTTGGTCATTGCCTTACCCAATAATGGTTTTGCCGGGGGCGCTACCCAGATGAACGCTACCGCGATTCCGTTAGATGAAAATGATGGTGAATCCTTCGACTTGTGCTTCAACCAAAATGTCGGAGATGTGATGCGTGCGGCAACCGAGGAGGTTGAAAAGTTCATGCGAATTCGACACGGCAAGAATTTACCAAGCGGCCACCAGATTGAATTCGGCTTTGCTGATAAAGGCACAATCAAGGATGGTCCGTCTGCTGCCGTCGCCTGCGCAATGATGGCCGAGTCCATTATCACTGGAGAAGAAATTCAAACCTCTTTTGCTGTTACAGGAGACATCACTGCAACTGGAGAAGTTCGTCCCGTAGGAGGCATTCTAGGAAAAGTCAGGGGCGCCGCCAAACGTGATTGTAAAGTCATGGCGGTCCCTATTGGCAACAAAGCAGACATTGATGACATCTATGTGCTGGAGGGAATTAATTCGATCATCGCAACCCAGATCATACTCATCGAAAATTTTGACCAAGCATGGCAGGTCGGAAGAGGTGAACGATCAGATAAAATCCAGCAAGCTTTAGATGATTATGAGATGATACAGGCTGCTATTACCCGCTCATCAGCTAGCATCAACCATGCTCAAGTTAGAGAGAAACTTAAATCGATTCTAGAGGTGATTCCGAATCACGATTCTGCGCGGCTCATCGCTCTGCACAGCGTAGGCAAAGGTCCAAAAAAGCTTTCTCTAGCTGGTTCTATACAAGCCATTCAAGGAGCAGCTAAGGAACTTAACGCTACGATAGCTTCTGGAAATTTTCAAGAGCGCGGGGTTAACAGTCCACTATGGACAAACGTCTCTTTACTCAATCGTTTGAGAGAAAACGTCGATCCCAGAACCAAAGACTATCTCGATGCATTTCTAAAAAATGCAACTGTCCTGAAGGATTTCATCGCAAGCGGAAAGAAGCAATGGACATCGGAACAACTTCGTGAGCTCAACAACTGTGCAATCAGTATTCAAGCTGAAGAATTAAAGATTACCAACAACGTTGAGATCCAAGAGGAACTGATAGATCAATGAGATTTCAGGTCAGCTCACGCCTATTCATCTCTCAGACTTTGGCTTCGATAGAAATGCTTCGATATCTTTAAGCGAGCGAGTATTCAGCACGTCCTCTCTTCGCAGCCAGCCTTTGCGCGCAATCCTAACACCTTGTCCAAGATAATGTAGTTGTGCCCGCGCATGTGCATCAGGATTAATCGAACATAAAACCCCTTTATCGCGGGCACGTTTCCACCAACGCCAATCCATATCCATTCGCATTGGACTACAATTCAACTCGATCACGGTTCGCGTTGCTGCCGCGCAATCGATAATCCTCGCATGATCCACTGCATAAGCATCGCGTTTGAGTAACAATCTTCCTGTAACATGTCCGAGCATGGTAACGTGTTCATTCTCCATCGCTCGGCAAATCCGATCCGTCATCGTTTTCTCATCCATGCTCATTAAATTGTGCACGGATGCGACGCAGAAATCGAGTTGCGAGAGAATGTCATCGGAAAAATCAAGGCTACCATCTTTGAGAATATCCACTTCATTACCCGCAAAAATGCGGAATCCATTCAGTGATTTTTCTAAGGTTCTAATCTCAGAAATCTGTGCGAGCAACCGTTCTTCATTCAGACCATTTGCCCAGAACGAAGACTTTGAATGATCAGAAATCCCAAGATATTGAAGACCTAGATCCATCGCTTCCTCAACCATTCCCTCAAGACTATCTCGTCCATCAGATGCCGTGGTGTGATTGTGAAAAGTCCCACGTAGATTCATCAACTCCACCAAATGCGGTAATTGGTTTTCTGCTGCTACTTCGATCTCTCCTCGGTTCTCACGTAACTCTGGCTCAATATACTGCAAACCTAGTAGTCGATAGATGTCCTTCTCGTCCTCCACGACTGGGCGTTCGATATCATCATTCACTGGATTTAATCCGTATTCATTCAACGACCAACCTTTCTTAAGCGCCAGCGATCGCAACGCGACATTATGCTCCTTGGAACCTGTGAAATACTGAAGAGCAAAAGGAAATTCTGAGTTCTTCACCGCTCGCAAATCGCAATGCATTCCATTCTTCAAGCGCACCGAAGCTTTCGTATCCCCACACGCAATCACCGATTCTACCTCAGGCAGGGTCGTAAAATCTTCGCAAACCAGAGCGCCTTCTTTCGTCGCCACTAAGAAATCTAAATCGCCGACGGTCTCTTTTGCCCGACGATACGATCCAGCCACTGCCACTCTAGAAATCTCTGGATGCATACGCAACATTTCCAAAATTCCCTCAACCACGATGCCGATTCTTCCTAACAAAAACCGATCCGCAAATGTTTCATTGGCATTAATTCCATCGAGAATCTTGGCTTGGGTCTTTTCACCAAAACCCGCCAGCGTCGCCACCCGCCCCTCCAAACATGCTGCTTTGAGTTTCTCCAAAGACACCACACCGAGCTCGTCATACAACGCCTTAATCTTTTTCGGTCCCAGTCCCTGCACCTCGAATAGATCAAAAATAGTAGGTGGAAATTCCTCTTTTAGCTTTTCATAAAATTCCAATTTACCCGTCTTCGCCATCTCTCCGAGCTTATCACGCAACGCTTCACCTATCCCTTTGATGCCTTTTAAATCATCGTTCTTCGCCAGTTCCACCACATCCTCCTCCATCGCCAGCACAACTTCTGCACCTTGTCGATACGCCCGCACTTTAAACGGATTCTCCCCCTTCAACTCTAGTAAAAGAGCGATCTTCTCCAAAACCCCAGCCATCTCTTCTCGATTCATATCGCCATAAACATGAGCGCCAAATGCGCATCGCGCAAGGGTCGAGGATCCATACAAGAAACCATCTCGGTTTCACAGAAGCCGCTCTGTGGTAGATCGTTCAATCATTTGAGAAATTCTGAAGTTTAGAGTTTCCCGTTTGTGGGAAAGTGGCAATCCTTCCACCGTTATGAGCAACCGTCTTGAAGGAAAAGTTCTCGTCGCCCAGGGTGGTGGCCCCACCCCAGTGATCAACCAGAGCATCGTGGGCGTCGCCCTCGAAGCTCGCAAGTTCTCACAAGTCACCTCGATTTACGGTGCCGTGCATGGCGTATCTGGAATCATTAACGAGAACTTTGTCGATCTCACCCGCGAGACCACCCACAACCTCGAACAAGTCGCCGGCACTCCATCTTCCGGTTTGCTTTCCACTCGTGACAAACCCGATGAAGAATATTGCGCCCGCATGTTCGAAGTCATGCAAGCTCACGACATTCGTTACTTCTTCTACGTCGGCGGCAACGATTCCTCAGACACTGTTCGCATCGTCAACGAGCAAGCACTAGCTGCGAACTACGAATTGCGCGCCATTCACATTCCTAAAACGATCGATAACGATCTCATGGAAAACGATCACTGCCCGGGCTTTGGTTCTGCGGCTCGCTTCGTTGCTCAAGCATTCATGGGAGTGAACCTCGATAACCGTGCGCTTCAAGGTGTTTACATCGGTTGCGTCATGGGTCGCCACGCTGGCTTCCTTACTGCGGCATCCGCTCTCGCCCAAAAATATTACAACGACGGACCTCACCTCGTTTACGTTCCTGAGCGCCACTTCACCACCGAGCAATTACTTGCTGACGTAGATCGCATGTATTCAAAATATGGCATGTGCACGATCGCTGTTTCTGAGGGTGTCTCCGATCCCGATGGCACACCGATGATTGTCAAACTTCTCGGAAAAGAAGAGCGTGACTCCCATGGCAACGTTCAACTCTCCGGAACTGGTGCGCTCGGAGATCTCCTCGCAGATACCATCCGCGATGGCCTGAAAATCAAACGCGTCCGTTCTGATACCTTTGGTTATCTCCAACGTTCTTTCATGGGCATTCAATCAGATCGTGATGCACGTGAATCTCGAGAAGTT
>JBILMI010000157.1:0-5303 GCA_044375585.1 Luteolibacter sp. | reverse complement strand
TCGCAGAACCACGACTCTGATCCACTCCGATGCGAATAGTTCCGTTATCGAGATACGTGAAGGCATCCACAGGTGGCTTCGCTAATACACTACCGATGACGAATGGGGTAAAGATGAGGAAATGGATAAGGTTCATAAACATAATGATTAGTTCGAGATCGAAGTATTGCCAATACCAAGCTTCTTCCTGTGGATAATTGCCGCCCTGCCGAAGACCTGCAGGTTTGGGCTCAGCAGACCAAGCATATGAAACTGCACGGAGTTGAGTGAGAACTTCCGAATGTTTATCTGCTATATTGAGATCTTCGTCTTCTTTGCTCGAGAGGTCGAAGAGAAAAAAATTGATACCCTAACAAAAAAATAAGCCTGATTACTCTGGCTGTTGTTGAGAAATGCAATGAAGAGTCCCTCCCTCTTGAACAAGATCAAGACAGTCGATTGCCACGATTTCCCGGCTCGGGAAAAGCTCACGAATGATACCTAGGGCGCGATCGTCATTTTTCGATTGGCGGAAAGTTGGAACGAGTATGGCGTGATTAAGAATCAAAAAATTAACATAAGAAGCCGGTAGAACAGGAAGGCGCCAACCTGGAATTTCACATGCTTGGGGAAGATGAATCGGAATGATTTCGTAGTTTTTTCCGGATGGAGTGAGAAAATTTTTCAGCCGACTCATATTTCCAGCGAGCGCCGAATGATTAGGAGATGCTGTGTCGGGCTCTTCACAAGCGAGAAGGTGAGTCTCATTTGTGAAGCGTGCGAGGTCATCGATATGACCATCCGTATCATCACCCTCGATGCCTTTTTCTAACCAGAGAATTTCCGTGACGCCGAGAACGTCGCGGAGTTTCTGTTCGATTTGCTCACGTGAGAGATGCGGATTACGATTCGGATTAAGAAGAACCGCCTCGGTGGTGAGAAGTTGGCCGCATCCGTTGACCTCAATCGCACCACCTTCAAGAATCATACCACCTTCGAAGCGAGATAAGTTTAGCGAATTGGCAATTTTTTGGGGAATGGAATTATCCAGATTCCATGGTGCAAATTTTCCACCCCATGCATTGAACTCCCAGTCAGTGATCGCTATTTCTGAGGTGACGGAGTTTTTAACAAAGATGGGGCCGTGATCGCGGCACCATACATCATTGTTCGGATGATCGTAGAGTTGGATATTTGAAAGATTGGCGTGAGCTTTATTACAGGCAGCGAGGATAGCACTATGGTTTACACTTGGCGCGTTGATTCGAACAAACTGATAGCGTGAAATAGCAGCAGCGATTTCTGCAAATTTATTCCAGATCATTTCGCGTTTTTCCCCACCCCAATGTCTTGGATCGTTAACAGGCCATGACAGCCAAGTGGCAACTTGCTGGGTCCACTCGGCGGGCATGAAAAAACCTTTTTCGGCGGGAGTCATCTGCAAGAACTTCGTGTATCAGCGCCGCGAAGGCAATCTCAAGCTTTACGAATCGCTTAATCTACAAAGAATTCTATTGCCTTTCATGCTCTCTGGGGTTGAGATTTATTCTTCTGCTATGCATTTCTTTCACTATTTCAAGACCGAGATACTTCTGGTAACTTTCATGCTCATGAGTGGATTCAATCCAATTTCAGCAGATGAACCGAAGCCCCCTATCAACGTGGAAAAGCCTCCCGTGAAAGCAGCAGATGTGAAACCCCAAGCCGATGTCAAAACGGCAGAAATTACTGAAACAGTTGAAGAGGTTAAAGAAGTCGATCCCGATGATGAGGTCGCTACTGAGGAGGCTGATGCAGCAGCGGTAGCTAAGCCCGTCACATCAGAACTAGTTCAGGTATTTGGCTGGCGCGAAAAAATCCTCGTTGAGGGTATGAAGCAGACGTTGAATGCCAAACTCGATAGCGGCGCATTCACAAGTTCCATCCACGCTGAGGAAAAAGAATTATTCGAACGTGATGGTAAAAAGTGGGTGAAATTCATCGTCACAGATCCACATATCAATGATTCGCCACGCGTACGCCTAGAAGCTCCTTTAGTTAGGATCGCAAGGATCAAGAATCCGGGGAGCAAGTCCGAAACGCGTGAAGTCGTGAAACTCTCCTTTAAAATTGGCGAACGAAAAATGCGCGGTGATTTCACCCTAAATAATCGCTCTAACATGTTAGCACCCGTATTGATCGGACGCACAGTGATCAAAGAACTTGGCTGGGTAGACCCGACACGAACCAACATCGCTAATGACAAGATCATGCGCTAGTTTTGTTATTTTAACAAAAAAACCATCATGAGCGCACAAGTAAAAATGATTACTACGGTGGTGGTGCTGTGCCTTATTGGTGGTGGAATCGCAGCCTATAAATCACAATCGTTAAGTGTGCCGTTTTGGAAAAACCAAGGCGTCGATGAATGGCTGGTTGAGGCGAAACTGTCATTTCTTGCAACAGGTAGAGACGTCGATGCGAGTTTATCTCTTCCATCAATCGCAGTGCAGCAAAGAGCAGGTCAAGAATCTGGATCGCTCGGATATAGTTACGATATTGAAAGTGATTTAGACGAGCACACCGCGCTGTGGTCAGGCGTAGCGCGTGAAGGTCCACAGGCGCTTTATTATCGGGTTCGTTTTAAAATGGACGCAAAAAGCAGCGGTGGACCAATTCCAGCAAATGGAATACCTGAGACACCCGAAGTTCCAGATCTTCCGGGATCGCTCGGAAAAGCAGCACAGGATCTGGTGCTCCGAGCCAAGGCGATCACCAAAAATCACAATGCGTTATTTGTGATGTTTTATAATCAGATCAACAACCCAGAAGCAGTTCAAGAATACGCTTTGGTGAAGAGGCATTACGAAAAAGAAAAAGTCTCTAATCCTAATATTGTCATGGGGATTGATTTACTCGGAATGGCAGGTGTTCCAGCGCACATGGCTTACGGAGTTTATCTCAATGAAGAAATCGGCAGCCAAAGACCCTTACCGCTGGTTGAATACTATGACGGTTCCGCATGGGTCGTTCGTAATCCTTTAGAGCCTTCCAACGTGTTAGATAGTCGCAAAGTTTTCGTATGGCACCGCGGTGGCGGTTCGCTTTTTGATGTGAGCGGGGGCGGTGAAAACTCGCGGGTCACCTTCACATCTGTCCGGAATCGGATTCCACTTTCCAAACTAACAGATATTCGAGATTCACCCTTTCTTATTTCGACAATCCTCTCTCTTCCCGCTTCAGAACAAGCCATTTTCCGTTACATCGTATTGATTCCACTTGGTGCATTTGTGGTGGTATTGATGAGAAACATCATCGGCATTTCCACTCTAGGCACATTCATGCCCGTATTGCTTGCACTGGCATTATTGGAAATCAAACCTGTGAAAGGTATCCTGATGTTCTCGGTTCTCGTGGGCGCTGGATTATGGTTCCGGTTCTTACTCTCCCGAATGAATTTATTGGTCGTGCCGCGTGTTGCCGCCTGCGTGGTGATCGTAACCTTACTAATGATGCTCATGAGCGTAGTTAGCTACAAGTTAGGCTTCGATGCCGGTATTCAAATTACATTATTTCCTATGATCATTATCGCATGGACCCTAGAACGAATGTCGCTCATTTGGGAAGAAGAAGGCAAACGTAGCGCTCTCGTCCAAGTTGCCGGATCTTTAGTCGTCTCGATCTTAGCATACGGCTTCATGAGCATCTCACAGATCCAATACTGGGCATTAAATTTCCCTGAACTACTGCTGATTTTGCTGGCTGGAATTATCTTAATCGGTCGTTACACTGGGTATCGCCTTTCCGAACTGATCCGATTCAAGACGTTCACCAATGCCTGAGAAAACTGTCATTAAGGCGAATACAACCAGCCAAGTCGATGTGACTGAACCTCGCTGGTGGCATCGTTGGTTTCGTAAACCGAGCGAGCTTCTCGAGCTCGGAGTGGTCGGTATCAACATGCGTAATGCGCGCTATCTTCTACCGAACAATCCGCGTCGACTTTATGATCTAGTCGATAATAAACTGCGGACCAAAGCATTAGCAGAAGCCGAAGGCATGACCGTTGCGGAAACTTATGGCGTGGCGCGTACTCCGCATGATGTAAAAACCATCGAGCGTATTCTCGAAGGGCACGAAGCCTTCGTCATCAAGCCAACGCGTGGTTCTGGCGGTAAAGGCATCATGGTGATCGACAGACGGAATGGTAAAAATTTCGTTAAACCCAGCGGCACGGAAGTGACTCCAAGTGATTTAAAGAACCATGTTTCCAATATTCTAGCAGGCTTGTTTAGCTTAGGAGGAAAACGAGATTTCGCATTGATCGAATACCGCGTGCAACCTGCGAAATTACTCACGGACATGAGTTTCCAAGGCGCTCCCGATATCCGTGTGGTGATGCTGCATGGTTATCCAGTGATGGCCATGCTACGTGCATCAACGAAAGAAAGCGATGGTCGCTCAAACCTTCACCAAGGCGCAGTAGGGGTAGGTATTGATATCGCCACTGGCATAACGGTCAGAGCAATCCATCATGGCAAACAAATCACCCATCACCCAGATCTCGAAGTGGGCTTAATCGGCGTGCAAATGCCTCAGTGGGAAACGATTCTTCATATGTCGGCAACCTGCCAGCAAATGACTGGTCTAGGCTACCTTGGCGTAGATATCATGATCGATGATCAACTCGGGCCACTAATGATTGAAGTGAATGCACGGCCCGGTTTAGCGATCCAAATGGCAAATGGCGTGGGATTACTGAAACGATTGGAGCCGATTGTAGAAGAACATCGCCGTAAGCCTGGGGCGGATCTCGCGGAAAAAATCGCTTTTTCCAAAAAGAATTTCCGCGCCAAACTTCCCCCTCCGCGCCCTTAAACTTGGTGTTGCGATGAAATTCGCGCTTGTTTGGTCGAGCTATCAAATCCAGCCTCTGCGGACATGAGTGGGTTGGCAACGAATTACGAAGTATGCATAGCAGGAACCGGCAGCTATGTGCCGGAAACAATCCTTACCAATGAAGATTTAGCAAAACGCGTTGATACTAGCGACGAATGGATTTTTTCACGCACAGGGATTCGTGAGCGCCGGATCGCAGCAGAGGGAGAATTCACTTCTCACATGGCGAGTGCGGCTGCGCGCAAGGCACTGGAACAAGCAGGTATGGAGCCCTCGGAAGTGCAACTCATCATCGTCGCGACCATCACACCAGATACACTAACCCCAGCCACGGCTTGCTACGTGCAGCGACAACTCGGCGCGATGAATGCCGTTGCTTTTGATATTTCTGCCGCATGCTCAGGCTTCCTATACGCGATGAAAATCAGCAAACGGATGATTTCCGA
>JBILMI010000156.1:0-5309 GCA_044375585.1 Luteolibacter sp. | reverse complement strand
AACCCGCTGGACCTTCGCAGCGGAAGTCGGCGGTTGCCAAGCAGAAGGCGGATCGGCGGCAAGTATGGCGGCGGCGGCCTTGGTCACTTTGGCTAACGGTCCATTGAATAAAGCAGTCGCAGCATCATCCATGGCGTTTCAAAGTATGATCGGGTTGATCTGTGATCCGATTGCGAATCGTGTAGAGGCGCCATGCCTCGGCAAGAACGTCATGGCCGCAGCGAACGCGCTCTCATGTGCGAATATGGCACTTGCGGGTTATGATCAAGTCATCCCACTCGACGAAGTCATCGAGACCGCTAAGCAAGTTGCCAAGCAAATGCCCCGTGAAGTACGCTGCACCAACCTTGGTGGACTCTCCATTACGCCAACTGCAAAAGCTCTGGAAGAAAAACTCGCAGCTAAACGAGCAAGCTCGTGTGGGAGCGGTTGTGGGTGCGGGTGAGAAATGGAAGATTTTTTGGTAGGGGCTCTCGCCGAGACAGCCATATCTAAGAATGAAATTCAGGGTTTGATTCTTTGTATCTGAGATAACAGCATTCTCACATGTCATCACCGATTCGCATTCTCTGTGCAGGCGCGGGCCATATGGGTCGCTCACACGCTCTCGCTTACCATCGCATTCCAGGTTTTGAAATTTGTGGTATCGTCACTCGTTCACCCGAAAGCCGTGCGGCTTTGAATCAAGAGCTAGGTGGTGGTTATCAGGAATTTGCTGACTTCTATGAAGCACTCAAAGCCACCAAACCAGATGCGGTATCCATTTCTACATATCCCGATACTCATGCCGAATTTGCTGAAGCTGCGTTCGATGCAGGCTGTCACGTGTTTATTGAAAAACCCTTGGCGGAGACCGTCGTCGAAGCTGAGCGCATCGTCGCTAAAGCACGTGCCACAAATCGTAAGTTAGTGATCGGTTACATCCTTCGCCATCATCCAAGCTGGATTAAATTTATCGATGTCTCGCAAACCCTCGGTAAGCCTTTGGTTATGCGTATGAACCTCAACCAACAATCATCCGGAGCTAATTGGAAGACTCATAAAAACTTGATGTCTTCGATTTCTCCTATCGTGGATTGCGGTGTTCATTATGTCGATGTGATGTGTCAGATGACTCGCTCGAAACCGATTCGAGTATCGGGTATCGGCGCTCGCCTCACCGATGAGCTTCCGGAAGGTAAAGTGAACTACGGAGCACTTCAGGTTACATTCGAAGACGGATCAGTGGGTTGGTATGAAGCCGGATGGGGTCCGATGATGAGTGAGGTCGCCTTCTTCGTTAAAGATGTCGTTGGACCGAAAGGTTGTGTCTCAATCGTCGCAGAGAAAGCAGCCGCTGAAGGCCAGAGTGCCAATGTTGATTCTCATACTCAGACCCAAGCCCTTCGCTTGCATCATTCTGAGCTTGGAGCGGATGGAAGTTTCCTCAAAGCCGATGAAACACTGCGTCTAGATGACGAGCCTGACCACGACGATCTATGTCATCGTGAACAAGAATTTTTCCTAAACGCGATCCTTAATGATGAAGATCTTTCGGACCACATGGATGATGCTGTGGCGTCTATGCGTATCGTAGAAGCAGCGGATGAGAGTTTCCGTACAGGTAGGACAGTAGACTTATAAAATTGATGAAAAAAATAATCCAAATCATTGCCTTGTCGGTATTTGTCTGTGGCATCGTTAGTGCCGAGCAGGAATTGCAAATGCGTTCTTTATTTAACGGCAATAACCTGACGGGATGGAAAGGTGAGGGCTACATTGTCGAGAATGGCGCTATTGTTTGCACTCCGAAAGGCCGGAATCTGATCACTGAGGAAACGTTTTCAAATTACGTTCTCGAATTTGATTTTCTTCTCACTCCGGGTGCGAACAATGGCTTGGGTATTCATTATCCTGGAATGGGGGATGGCGCATACACAGGGATGGAGATTCAAGTTCTCGATAACACCGCAGAGAAATACAAGGACCTCAAGGATTACCAATTTCATGGAGGTCTTTATACTTTAGCAGCTGCAAAGAAGGGTTTTCTCAAGCCAGTCAGTGAGTGGAATCATCAGCGCGTGACAGTGAATGGATCAAGCGTGAAAGTCGTGCTAAACGGAGAACCGATTCTCAATGCCGATTTGGAACAACTCAGTGAAAAGAATCCAAAGCACGAGGGAGTGAAGCGCCGAGCAGGTCACATTGCTTGGTTAGGCCATGGTGATAAAGTTTCTTACAAGAATATCCAGATCGCCGAGTTGCTTCCTGTCGCAAACGAGGAAGAACTTAAAAACACTGGCTTCACTCAGATTTTTGACGGTGCTACCCTCAAAGGATGGAAGCACTCGCCAGAAACTCAAAACTGGGCAGCGGTGAATGGTGTCCTTAAGCACAACGGCCTTCCAGAACCTACCCGCGATCTCTGGACGGAAAAATCCTATACCGATTTCACCATGCAGCTCGATTGGCGTTGGGCAGGACGTGGGCCAATGAAGATGGAACCCGTTGTAAAACCTGATGGAACTGAAGACGGTAAAGTTGAGATCGAAGAGCTTGATAGTGGGGTTTACATGCGTGGAAACATTAAGAGCCAAGTGAACTTTTGGAATTGG
This sequence comes from Luteolibacter sp., assembly GCA_044375585.1. Lineage (GTDB taxonomy): Bacteria > Verrucomicrobiota > Verrucomicrobiia > Verrucomicrobiales > Akkermansiaceae > Luteolibacter. Next base: position 2,715 of record JBILMI010000156.1, on the reverse strand, counting down.
TCGGTTGGTTCTGGTGAAGTTTATGGCTATCGCACAAATAAAAAGCTATCTGCGGAAATTAGAGCCGGTGTGACGCCAAAAATGAAAGCCGACAAACCCCTGGGTGAGTGGAATAAAACAATCATCACCATGAAGGGCGATCGTCTTACCGTTACTTTAAACGGCAATTTGGTGATCGATAATGCCCAGCTTCCAGATGTTCCAAAAAATGGCGCGATCGGTTTGCAACATCACGGAACAGCAATCGATTTCGCTAATATCTGGATCAAAGAACTTTAATAGACCTCTCAACTTTATATCTAATTCACCATGTCAACGACCCCTCAATCTACAGCCGTCCGACTCTCTGTCATGATGTTTCTCCAGTTCTTTGTCTGGGGCGCATGGTTTGCTACGCTTGGTCTTTGCCTTGGAAGTAACGGGCTTGGTGATTTCTCAGGTGGGGCATATGGTTCAGCCCCGTTGGGAGCCATGATCGCGCCGCTATTCTTGGGACTCATCGCCGACCGGTTTTTCCCCTCAGAGAAAGTTTTTGGTGTGCTGTTTTTGATAGGTGGGGCGCTTTTGTTAATGATACCAAATGTGGCGGCGGATGGTAATGGCCAGATGATGGTCTGGTTGATGTTTGGCAACATGCTCTGCTTCATGCCTTCGCTTGGATTAGCTAACACGATTGTGTTTACCAATGTGGATCACCTGACGTTTCCTAAAATTAGAGTATGGGGAACGATTGGATGGATCATCGCAGGTCTGGTCGTTGGAATTTTAGGTTGGTCCGCGAAATTTGATATGTTTTACATCGCTGGTGGTGCTTCATTGATCCTCGGTATCTATGCATTTTTCCTGCCACATACACCGGCTCCGAGTAAAGGTCAGTCCGTCAATATGCGCGCCTTATTCATGGTGGATGCATTCTCTCTTTTGAAGCGACCCGCATTCTTTGTGTTCATGCTATGCTCAATGCTGATTTGCATACCGCTGGCGTATTATTACGGAGTTACATCGAACTACCTCCAAAACACAGGTTTTTTGCAACCGGCTTCGACCATGACCATTGGCCAAATGTCGGAGATATTCTTCATGTTGCTGATCCCCTTCTTCTTCCGTAAACTCGGTGTTAAATGGATGATCTTGTTAGGAATGCTAGGGTGGGTGGTACGTTATGTCCTCTTTGCTTACGGTGCACCAGATCAAGTCGTTTGGATGATTTTCCTTGGGGTAGCCTTGCATGGTATTTGTTATGATTTCTTCTTTGTTACCGGCTTCATGTATACCGATAAAGAAGCGGATCCTTCCATCCGCAGTCAGGCACAAAGCATGTTGGTGTTTTTCACTCAAGGCGTGGGGATGTATATTGGATATGCGATCGTTTTTGGTATTTTGTATCAGGTGCCGTCTTCACTATTTGGGATCAAGGTGGATTTCTCAAGTTTAGGTGATGGGGTTCTAGGATTCACGCCTCTGGAGTCCGCAATCAAAGAGTCACGCGCTGGTGGCGATATCAGCTTCCTTCAACAACTTGGACAAATGTTCTCAGTATCAATGCCTGAGGGAGTTAAGGATGTAGTCATTACAGATCCATCGGAGGTAAAAGGTGCAGAAGAGAACTTACTTTTTGTAACAATGAACCAGTGGAAATCCTACTGGCTGCTCCCAGCCGGCATGGCAGGGGCAATTGCTGCTCTATTCTTCGTCGCGTTTCGTGATAAGAAGAAATCGGCTACAGATGGAGAGTGATTCAAGGAGGGGCTTCGTTGCTACACACAGCGGTCATTTGACTCCACTGCGTTACGTCCAAGCCATTTCGGCTTCGCCTGAACATATAGCTCGCAACGGCTCGCCCTGCTTTCAATGAAATGACTCTACCGTCGTGTTCATGAGATGTGATTCTTGAAACTTGGAATTTGTTATTTCCCCTAGCCGGTCGAATGTCACCCCATGCAATCACCCACACGCGCTCGTAGTTCATTCGTTTTGATCGGTTTTATCGTTGTTACGTTTATTGCTCCATTGTTTGGTGAGATCTCTCCGCCGGGAGATTGGTATGCGTCTTTGAACAAGCCTACATGGAATCCTCCTGCTTGGTTGTTCGGCCCGGTCTGGACGATTCTATATCTGATGATGGCGACGGCGGCTTGGTTGATTTGGAAACGCTGTGGCTGGGGGAAGGCGTTGGGATTTTACGGGATTCAACTTGTTTTGAACGCAGCTTGGTCACCGATTTTTTTCGGCGCGCAACAACCTGGTTGGGCACTGGTAGATATCATTGCCTTGTGGGTGGCGATTGTGGGGACGACCATTGCGTTTTTTCGCGTGAGTGGAGTGGCTGGTGGGTTGATGGTGCCTTACTTGGGGTGGGTGAGTTTTGCGATGGTGTTGAATTATGTTTTGTGGAGGATGAATTAGAGGATTTTTTAACCACAAATTTCATGTAGCGAGTTAGTATACACAGCAAAGCCAGACTGTTTAGCTGGAGTTTACGAAGGCAATAGGCACGAATAAGAAATGGATTAGCCATCCAGACTCTCTAAAATTCGTATTATTCGTGAAATTTGTGGTTTGTCCCTCTTTGATATGCAATTTGGTGTGCTAAGTAAGCTCACTGGTTGTGCGTGGAAGGCTGAGATTGGCTGTAACCCGTTCTGCCCAAGCGTAATGCAGAATCCTCCTCCGGATTCTGGGTTGGTTGAAATTTCGCCATCGCAAACACTGCTT
>JBILMI010000026.1:0-19889 GCA_044375585.1 Luteolibacter sp. | reverse complement strand
TTCCTGAGTCTGACAAAGCATCAACAAGCCGCGTGATTGAAGACCGAAGTCATCTTCTTTAGATAGCTCTTGAAACAATCGACGGCTTTCAAGATTAAGTTCGCATAGCACTTCTCTAACCGCTTCGACGTGGTTTTGATTGGAATGTTGGCAAAACAACCAACCCCAACGCGCGAGTTGGAGCGATAAACGTGGGCGAACATAAAACGGACTCTCTTTATCGATTATCCAACGCATTCCCTTTCTGATGACTCCGGGTGCGGCGAGGGGAGTGAAATGACTCGGCACGATCATTCCGGCATTGGCTGAAGAGCAACTGCCATCAGTAGGTCCACTTCGATCTATGACGGTAACTTCGAAACCTTCTTTTAGCGCGTAGTAGGCGGTGCTGAGGCCGATTATACCGCCACCTATAATTACCAGTTTCTGTGAGCTAATCTGCATTTCAATCGCGACCATAGGAATGAGACCAAGAGGGCATGTCAAGTGGAGTTACGGCGCATGAAAAAAGCCACGATCTTTTGGATCGTGGCTTTTTGATTCAGAGTTAGAAAACTCGGAAGTAATTATTTTTTAAGCACTTTGAGTTTGTTGATTCCGTAGACTGCATCATCGCCCAATTCTTCCTCGATGCGGAGGAGTTGGTTGTATTTTGCAATACGGTCAGAACGCGACATGGAGCCAGTTTTGATTTGTCCACAGTTGGTTGCAACGGCGAGGTCAGCGATCGTGCTGTCTTCGGTTTCACCGGAGCGGTGAGAGAGGACAGCGGTGTAAGCGTTTTCCTTGGCGAGCTCGACGGCGTCGAAGGTCTCGGTGAGGGTGCCGATTTGGTTTACTTTGACGAGGATGGAGTTAGCAACACCGAGATCGATTCCTTTTTGGAGGAACTTGGAGTTGGTTACGAAAAGGTCATCGCCAACGAGTTGAGTGGTTTTGCCGAGTTTGTCGGTAAGAACTTTCCAGCCAGCCCAGTCGTTTTCGTCGCAACCGTCTTCGATCGAGATGATAGGGTATTTCTTCTGAAGTTTCGCGTAGTAAGCAACGAGTTCTTCAGCGGATTTGATGGATTTGTCAGACTTCTTGAAGACGTATTTCTTTTTCTTTTTGTCGAAGAATTCGGAAGAAGCAACGTCAAGCGCGATGGCGATGTCGTCACCGACTTTGTAACCAGCTTTTTCGATCGCTTTGCAAATAGTGGCGAGTGCTTCGTCAGCATCTTTGAGAACTGGAGCGAAACCACCTTCGTCACCGACGGCGGTGGAGAGGCCGCGATCGTGGAGAATTTTTTTCAGTGCGTGAAACACTTCTGCGCCGTAGCGAACTGCTTCGGAGAAGGTTGGCGCGCCGACTGGCATGATCATGAATTCTTGGAAGTCGATCGGTGCATCGGAGTGCGCTCCGCCGTTGATGATGTTCATCATTGGGACCGGAAGAGTTTTAGCGTTCGGGCCGCCGAGGTATTTGTAGAGCGGAAGTCCGAGTTGTGCGGAAGCTGCTTTAGCGACAGCGAGGGAAACTCCGAGGATGGCGTTTGCACCGAGTTTCTTTTTGTTAGCGGTGCCATCGATTTCGATCATCGCGGCATCGATTGAGGCTTGCTCGGTGGCATCGAAGCCAAGGAGTTCTCCAGCGATGGTGTCGTTAACGGCTTCAACGGCTTTGAGTACGCCTTTTCCGAGATAGCGGTTTTTGTCACCGTCGCGGAGTTCGTGTGCTTCGTGTTCGCCGGTTGAGGCTCCTGAAGGAACTGCTGCGCGGCCAACGGCGCCACCTTCGAGGTAAACGTCTACTTCGACAGTTGGGTTGCCGCGTGAGTCGATGACCTCGCGGCCCCTGATTTCTACAATTGTGGTAAGATCCATGATGTTCTATTGATTTAGGAAATGTGCTTCCTCACGCGTGATAAGCGGAGATGGACTTGATCGTCAATGTTTGCATCTGCTCAGTATCAAGATCGCGGATCTTCGCGCCGTCGCCTACGGATAGTCCCATGAGGGCTTTGCCGACGTCTGAGAGATAGGAAACTTCCTTTTTCTCTGGGTTGGAATCCCATGCCCCGAGGACGGTGATGATTTGTTCTGTACCTTGATCATCGGCAAGGACGATGATAGTTCCGATATTGACGGTTTTGGTATCAGCGCCTTTAAAGTCAGTTCCGCGGGCTTGAGCGATTTCGCGCTCGAGGGCGGTGCGGCGGTGATTGAGATATTTTTCCAAGTCTTTGGCGGACTTGTATTCGAAGTTCTCACGAAGGTCGCCGTAAGATTTGGCGATTTTCACGTCCTCGCGGTTTTGCGGGATTTTGACGCGGATGAGTTCTTGGAGCTCTTCTTTTTTCTTTTCGAGAGATTCCCACGAAACGAGCAGAGGCTCTTCGCGTTTGGCAGCGTTCTGGCCGGAAACGAGTTCGACGGTTTCTGGGCGAACTTTGATGATGCGCGCCATGAGGGATTTTTTCTCAAGGTCGCCGAACACTGGGCAGTCGAGCATGCGGCGGGCAAAGTTTTTGGCTTCGTTGAGATCCATGTTCTTCACGAGATCAGAAAGCAGGGCTTTGTCGTCGTTGAGAAGTGTTTGGAGGCGTGAGGTTTTGCGAGGACCATCGGAAAGGTGATCGTTTTCCAGAAGGTTAAGGATGGAGGCACCGACATCTGCACCGAAGACGGATTCGGAGGAGGCTTTGCGCTCGCGGCAAACCCAGATCAAGGCGTCTGGACCAAGAGCGCGACGGGCAAGAGCGGAGCTGAGATGCTCCATGAGTCTTGGCATGCCGTTGTTCTCGTTAAGGATGCGAGCGATCTCGGTGACACCGCGGGCGCCGACTTGATCGAAAACGGTAACGATTTTATCGATCCATTCGCTACCAAAGGCGGATTCGAATGCTTCAAACACAGCGCGTTGGCGACCGGAAGGAAGAGCGACGAGTTCTTCGGCGATTTTATCGAGATTTGAACCGGCGATGAGATCGCTGAGACGAACGGCGCTGGGATCGAGCTCGAGAGCTTTGTTGCTACCGATGACTTCGTCACGAGCGGAGACAAGTTGCATCGCTTGGCCGAGCTGAACGCGAGCGGCTTTTTTAGCTCCGTCATCGATGTCGATGAGGAGTTGTTTAAGAGCTTCGGAATCTTGATCGAAGGCACCCATATCAGCGGCGATGGCTTCGAGGGCTTTGATCATTCCTTTGATGTCGCGAGCAGCTTCGAAATCTGCGAGTAGGGATTGAGCAGGAGTGACATCAGAATCTCTAAGAATGATTGCCTCGGTACGTTTGGTTGGGACAACTGCTTTGCGGCTTTCTTTGACGGCCTTCTTGGTCGCATCCCACCATTTTTTGTATTCCTTGGCTGGAATGACTGCGCCGCTGACGAGTTGCTCGATTGCATCGCCAGTGATGGAACCGCCGTGGCTCTGCAAGATATGAACGACAAGCGCAACGCTGTCTTTTTTAGCGAGCTCGCGGAGTTGTTCGATTTGCTCGATTTTCACCGCGCGGAAGTCATCTGTAGGAATCCATTCGGTTTTTTGCATGGCGAACTGGAGATCCATCTCTTGTCCGCTAGAGTTTTGGAAATCGACAGTGATTTTTTTGGCGCCGAAATCCCAGTCAACGATTTTGCCCGCTCCAAAGGATTTGTGTAGGCAGAAATTTCCAGGAGCGAGTTGTGAAAGTCGTTCTCCGACAGGTGCAGGCAATTTTCCGGCTTTTACTAATTTCTCAACATCAGGATGCATGCGCATAGTTTGGAAAGCCAGATCGGGAATGGCAAGGATAAGGGTGAGAAATCTTTAAACTTTAGATTCTAAGGCACAAAGGGGGTGGTTTCCTGCTTTTTTTAAACGGAGGAACGGAGAAGACGGAGGTAACGGATAGAAAGAATTTGAGTTTAAACTCTCAATATGAACCCTGCGTTTTCTTCGATATTTCAGAATCTCCGTTTAAAATGTCGGGAATCACACCAGTCTTGCGGCGAGGAGTTCGCGCTGGAAGATGAGCTCTTTGGGGAGGTGATCGTATAGGTCGATGAAGAGTTCGCTTTGGGAAACGAGTTCGGTGCGCCATTCGTTACGATCGAATTTCATGACTCGATCGAAATCTTCGGCAGAGAAGTTTTCCATGTCTTCGGTGTTGAAGTGTTCATAATCGGGGATCCAGCCGATTTGGGTTTCGTGGCCGGCGGCGGCGCCTTTGCAGCGTTTTACGATCCATTCGAGAACTCTCATGTTTTCTCCAAAGCCTGGCCACATGAATTTTCCGTCTTGGTTTTTTCTGAACCAATTGACGTGGAAGATGCGAGGGAGTTGGGTGAGGTAGCGTTGCATTTCGAGCCAATGACCGAAATAGGCGCCCATGTTATAACCACAGAAAGGAAGCATCGCCATCGGATCACGGCGGACTTTTCCAATCGTTCCTGCGGCGGCGGCGGTCATTTCCGAGCCCATGGTTGCGCCGACGTAAACGCCGTGGCACCAGTTGAAGGCTTGGTAAACGAGAGGCATGGTGGTGGCGCGTCGGCCGCCGAAGATGATGCCGTCAATGGGAACTCCATCAGGATTTTGCCAATCCGGATCGATCGTTGGGCATTGCACGGCGGGGGCAGTGAATCGTGCGTTGGGGTGGGCTGCGGGCGTCTCGGATTTAGGTGTCCAGTCGTTGCCTTTCCAATCGATGAGATGAGCGGGCGGTTGTTTGGTGAGTCCTTCCCACCAGACATCACCATCGTCTGTTAGAGCGACGTTGGTAAAAATGGTATTTTCCGTAATCGATTGCATGGCGATGGGATTGGTGTCCCAAGAGGTTCCGGGAGCAACGCCGAAGAAGCCGGTTTCTGGATTGATGGCGTGGAGCTTGCCATCTTTATGGGGCCAGAGCCATGCGATGTCGTCGCCGACGATGGAAGTTTTCCAACCTTCGTCTAAGTAGGACTTAGGTGGGACCAGCATCGCGAGGTTGGTTTTTCCACAAGCCGATGGGAAAGCGGCGGTGACGTAAGTGGTAGAACCATCTGGAGCATGCAGGCCGAGGATGAGCATGTGTTCCGCCATCCAACGATGCTCGCGGGCGATGTTAGATGCGATGCGCAGAGCTAGGCATTTTTTCCCTAACAAGGCATTGCCACCATAACCAGAGCCGTATGACATGATCTCGCGGGTATCGACGAAATGGGAAATGTATTTGTCTTCGTTGCAAGGCCAAGCGACATCGGTTTCGCTCTCTGCAAGTGGTGCCCCGACGGAATGTAGGCATTTGATAAATTGTCCGTGTCCGTCGCGGAGTTTAGGTGCGTTTCCGGAAACTTCGTCTTCGAGTCGTTTTAAAACATGGCTACCCATGTGTGCCATGATGCGGGTGTTGACGACCACGTAGGGGCTATCGCTGCATTGGATGCCGATTTTTGCGAGAGGCGAATCGAGCGGTCCCATGCAGAACGGGATGACATACATCGTGCGACCAATCATGGAACCTCTGAATTTTTCGGCTAATGTTTTCCGCATTTCTACCGGGTCCGCCCATTGATTGGTTGGGCCAGCCTCGTCGCGGCGCTTCGTGCAGATGTAGGTGCGCTCCTCAACGCGGGCAACATCCGAGGTAGCGGAACGGGCGAGGAAAGAATTCGGGCGTTTTTCGGGATTGAGACGGGTGAAGGTTCCTTGATCGCAAAGCAGCTGAGTTAGGCGATTCCACTCATCTTGTGAACCATCGCACCAAACCACTTTATCCGGTGTGCAGCATGTGGTGATCTCATCGACCCATATTTGCAATGCTCCCAAAGAACTTCCCTCAATTTTCATCTCATTATTCAAGCGATATTTGTGCCCAAAGGCAAGGTTGGCTGGATTATTTATGGGTGGGGTAAATAGGTAGATAAAAAGAGCGTTTGGTAAGACTCCATCGCCGAGGTAGCTGCACAAAGTGGTAAGTTAGGGAGATGGGTAGCGAAGCGTTTAAAAATCACCATAGAGGAATCTTCGGCAGCTTGCTTCGCGCGGCGCTCTCCTCCGACATTGTTGAGGCTAACTAAAATCTAGAGCTCGTGCTACGGTCTTGCAGAAATGTGAGTGAGGACAGATGCTGTCGGCAGATGATTTCGATTTCGGAGAACGCAGGGGGAGTGAATTTGGTGGAGGAGGTGCGTGATGTGTTTTCGAGGACGGGATTGCTATCGCAGTCAAAAGATTTTGAGTATCGAGCTGAGCAAGAGGAATTAGCGGGAGCCGTGGCTGAGAGTTTTCTCTCGGCGCAGCCATTGGTTGCGGAGGCGGGCACGGGAGTTGGAAAATCTCTGGCGTATCTAATTCCAGCAGCGAAGTTCGCGCTAGCGACGGGACGCAAGGGGGTGATTTCCACGCACACGATCAATTTGCAGGAGCAGTTGGTCAGGAAAGATATCCCGTTAGTGCGTAAAATTTTGGGTGAGGATTTGCCGGCGGTTTTATTAAAGGGCCGGGGAAATTATTTGTGTCCTGCGAGATTGCGTCGGGCTTGGGAGCAATCGGGTGATTTATTTACATCAACGGAGAGTGAAGAACTGGCGAGAATCCGTGATTGGGCGGATCAGACACGGGACGGAACGTTGAGTGGAATTCCGTTTCAGCCGTCGATGAAGGTTTGGATGCAGGTTTGCAGTGAGGCACATTCGTGCACGCAGCGATATTGTGGGCCGAAGGGAAATTGTTTTTTCCAAGAGGCGAGGAAAGCCGCTGCGGATGCGAAACTGGTGGTGGTGAATCACACCTTGTTTTTCGCTTTGTTAGAAACCAACGAGATGTCGGATGAAAATGAACCCGATAAAATGAGTGGATTTCTTTTCCCGAATGATTTCGCGGTGATGGATGAGGCGCACACCGTGGAGCAAGTGGCGGCGGTGCAGCTTGGTTTACGTCTCACTCAGGCAGGTTTGCGTTTTGATTTGCAGCGGCTTTATAATCCGAAGACACGTAAAGGTTTGTTGAAAACGTATCGCAAAGCCGCGCCGATGCTTGCGGTGGAGCGCAGCCTGACGGCGGTGGATCAGTTTTTTAATGATATCGGAAACGCAGCGAAATTTGGTGATTGGTCGAAAGAGTTTCGGGTGAGGCGTCCGGAGTTGGTGGGGAATTGTTTAGCGTCTCCGTTGCGCGATTTGTGGGAAGAACTTTCCGAGTTAGCGGAAGATACAGGCAACGAAACCTCGAAGAATGAGTTGATGGATTTGGCGCGTAAGTTTCGCGATACTCAAGCGACAGTCGGAGAGTTTCTCGATCAACGCGATGAGGGCAGTGTGTATTGGGTGGAGAAAAGCGGTCGTGAGGAAACGCAGTTCAGTTGTCACGCAGCACCTGTGAACGTGGCGGATCGGTTGCGGCCTTTGTTGTTTACTGGAAAGAAATGCATGGTGATGACGAGTGCGACTCTTGGAGTTGGCGATCCGGAGTTGGGATATTTTCGGAAAAGGGTCGGAGCAGAAAGTGCGCGGGCGTTGAGCATTGGTAGTCCGTTTGATTACCAGAAGCAGATGAAGGTAAAAATTTACAAATCCATTCCTGAGCCTAATACGCCGAAATATGATGAGATGTTAGCGAAGGGAATTATGGATGCGGTGAATGAGAGCGATGGGCGGGCGTTTGTGTTGTTCACGAGTTACCGGACCATGCAAGACGCAGCAAAGCGTTGTGAGAGTTATTTTAAAAAGAAGGGTTGGCGTTTATTCAAACAAGGCGACGGAATGCCGCGGCATAAGATGTTAGAAGAATTCCGCGAAGATGTGAGCAGCGTGTTATTCGGAACGGATAGTTTTTGGACAGGGGTGGATGTTCCGGGCGAGGCTTTGTCGAATGTGATTGTGACGCGTTTGCCCTTCGCTGTTCCGGATCATCCGTTGACAGCATCGCGCCTAGAAGCGATCCAAGAAGCTGGTGGAAATCCGTTCATGGACTACTCGTTGCCCGAGGCAGTTTTGAAATTAAGACAGGGGGTGGGTCGATTGATTCGGAATAAAAAAGATCACGGGCTAGTATGTATTTTGGACAATCGGATTGTGACCAAACGTTATGGTAGCGTGTTCATGAAAGCCCTGCCGGATGCGCCGGTGGAAATTATTACCTGAGGAATGAAGCGATGAGGTTGATTTGGTTAATGATCGGTATTGCAGCGCTGTTCCTACTTAGCTGGGGATTGTTTGGTGAGAGTTTAGAGGCGGCTTGGAATGTGGGCACGCTGACTGAGCATTTTGAACAAGCAAAGAACTGGGCTTGGTTGTTAGGGATTCTGCTTTTGTTGGCAGATTTGTTGTTGCCCATTCCCGGAACGGTCGTGATGTCGGTTTTGGGCGCAGTTTATGGATTTTGGATCGGTGGTCTTATTGCAACCATTGGCTCCATGCTGGCTGGAATTCTTGGCTATGGGGTGGGTCGGTTTTTTGATGAAAAATTCGCCAAGCGTTGGTTGGGCGAAAAAGATTTTGAAAAGGGCAGAAGTCTTTTTGATAAGAGCGGTGCGTGTGTGGTGGCGGTGAGCCGTGCCCTGCCTATTCTACCCGAAGTGCTCGCGTGTATGGCGGGATTACTACGGATGCCGTTTGGGAAGTTTGTGATCGCACTCGCCTGCGGTGCGGTGCCGATGGGTTTCCTATTTGCATGGATTGGGGCTGTCGGACGCGAACAACCCGCGTGGGGCTTGGTTTTTTCTATCGGAGTGCCGGCGGTGTTGTGGGGTGCCGCGGCGTTGATGAGAAAAGGCAGATCCTAGTTTGGTATTCTCCCAATCTGGCAATAAATTACATCACTTATCCATAAACATCAGTTTTCTGATTACGAGACGGCAATCTTTAGGTGAATCATTGACCAAACGGATTCTATTTGCTCCATCGGGAAGTGGAATATGGAGTGCCGCATCCGAAGCGTTGTTATTGGATGTGCCGATGTCATGCTGCTTGCTATCAAATATTACGTTAGGATTCTTTTCATCCCCAACTTCAAATCGAAAACTGAATAATTTTGAATTTTTTAGTCGAGAAACACTAATAACAAGATTCATATTTTTAATCACGATAGCCGGATCAATCGCCAAAATACTACCCCCTCCTGACATGACAATCGGGTAATATTCTTTCCATTGGAAGTCTTTCTGGTTGCTAATAAAGCTAACAGTTGCGGTATCTTTGAATTGAGTGAATTTTTTAATCGATGAAAAATTAATCACTCTGGAGCAACGATTCTTTACAGGTGTTAATGCAGCATCGAAAATTGGCCCTGGCACCATCCAGAATGCTTGAACGCCAGATTCCTCAGCGAAACCAGAGACTGATTTATTATCACCATCAAGGTTTACGCAATTTAATCCCATGAGGTAGAAGTTGTTCCATTTGCCGATGATGTTTGCTTTGTATAAGCCTTTTTGTATCACTTCGTTGGGACTAGACCACCATCCCTTGTAACGATCTTTGTATGGATTATTCGGCCATAAAATTGTGGCTCCTTTTTCATTTGGATTGGTGGCTAATGCTCTTGGAAACGAATGCTTCTGGAAAAATGGGTGATTGATTGAAGAGACTGATACATTAATGGTTCCCCTCGTCTGTTTCATAAACACATCAGGTGCATCTGAATAATAATTGTCATTATCATAAGCATAATAATCTACGTACCCAAACTTTAATCCTCTTGGATAGCTTGTGTATGTAGAACAAAATTTAGCAGGATCATTTAAGAAATAATCGGCATTAAATTTATGCGTAATTAGTGCCCTAGTATCAGTAGCATTCTGCTCATTTAATTTTCCCCATTCTAAGGTATTAAGATTATATGCATAACCAGAATATTTGTAGCCGTTTCCTGACCAAATTGAATTTGCAATCCATACTGAATCTTCATGAAAATTTACTAAATTTGGCTGAAGATTGGGTTCATCCATCGGCGATTTCGAGGGTTTTCTCCGATTTGATGTAAGCACTTCTGCTATACTGTCACCCTTTATTAACAATATCTGATGTAGAGAGTTTTCTAGTGGTGACCACTCGCTTGCAACCACGAGTAATAAGTCTTTGTCTGCGTATGAGTCCATTAAGTTTAAAGATAGACTTTTGAAGTTATCTGGAATTTTGATTTCAGTTACCTGAAAGTTATCTCTTCGTATGCAAAATAAATTCTTTCTATTTGTTGTATAGTAAGCGTAGTTATCAGTTATCACAACTCTACCATTACGCTCACGTTCCGTAGCATGAATCAGCAGAGTGCCTAAATCTTCATTTTCGGTTGTGATTCGAGGTAATATTATCGTTTTTACGCTTCGATCTTTTAGTGATATGACTTGAATGGCGTTATCGCTATTTAATCCTGTGTCCTTCCAATCAGCATGCTCTTTTACGTATGAACCAGGTAACCAAAGTTCATCTTTATATATAGCTGATCTCTGATAAATACTGTAGAAGATACGGTCTTCTTGGCCTTTTTGATTTGGTAACACAACCATATCATCATTTGTCAATTGTATCGCTACGTCACTGAGTGCTGTCTCGCTTTTTTCTTCGCATAACGTATCAAAGACATCTTTAATTTGTGGACCATATTTATTCGGATTATAAACAACACTACGAATCGAATTCCACGCATCTTTGTTCCACATTACTGGAGAATCATGGTCTAGTGCGCCCTTTTTTAACTCAGGGCGAGATTTCAAAAACAATAATAGATCATTTTCTGAAAATCTTCTTAAATGATCAATGGTTCTGTAAAATGGCCCCAAACGTAGATATTCTGCAGTTCCCTTTAATTCATCTAAATCTGCCAACAACGCACTTTCAGCTGAAATACTGGTGACTTCATACTGATTGCGTTCATCCATTCCGACAAGATTGCCGATTGAATGAAATTCCATTTCGGTACTCGGTCCATATCGCCAGATAACACAAAAAGGCAGTTCACAGATGTATCTGAACCATTCTACTCGGGCTGATCTCTCTGTCTGTTGATATACTGGTAAAACGCTATCTAGTCCTAATAGAATATTCTTTTTACCGATTTCTGCGCACAGTTGTTGAGTTAATATCCATGACTTAGATGCTTCAGTTAAGCCCGTTTCTCTACTGGAAATTGACTTCCTGGCAGATAGTCTTAACAAAGAAAGCAGATTAAATCGACCGCTATTCGTAGTTTTGGAAATTGTTTTCCTAGTTAATATCATCATGCGTTCGAATAATTCGGGATAATGAAGACTGTAAAAATCATCATTTTTTGTTAGAATATATTCAAGGGTAAATAGTTTGATTCTTTCTGAACTGAGATTAGTTCTACCTTCATTTAGATTTTCAAGATGTGATAGATAAGTTGTTGTAATGTTTTCAATTTGATCAGAAATTGCTTTATACGCGCTCTGTATATCAGGGTCTGATAATATCATGGAATGATCTAGAATTGTTGCAAAAAACAGCAACTCACATAGTGAATTCGTTACGAATGGGTAGAGTGTAGTTGAAATGTTTCCGTCATATTCACTCATCAAGGTCCATCCATCAATACTCTCATGTTTTGGATTCATGAGCATGCTTGTTTGAATTAGTTCACCCAAGCGAATGTAATCATCTATCGAATCTAGTAATTTCAACCTTAACTCATGCGAGTATGATCGGTATTGCGAAGAATATATATTTCCGTATGCCCCTAATTGTCCATAAATCGGTGCGTGATTAATTCTTATTGGGCAATCTGCATTCGTGTAATATGTAGTGCTATTTTTTTCTCTAGCTAAAAAATAGACGATTTTCAGCTGTGTCATTAGTGCAAGTTTTATACGATCCTGATCTGGTTTGCTTAACTCTAGACAAGCATGAATGAGCTTTGATGCTTCTTGATAATAGGATGCTTCATACAGCCAGCGAGCATGGCGGTATAAGACCTGTGCTTCTTTCTCGAGTGAGTCTTTGTCAACTAAAGCATTGGTTTTTTGTGCTGAATCGCCCAGCATCTTACCCACTAATTCATTCCAACATTCTCTTAGACCTTCATCCAAATGATCTATTTGGATAGGACGAGTTGCTTTGACTTCATTTTTTGTAATTGCATGGATCGCACGTAAGGATAACTCAGTTTTTCCATCCTTGATCTTAATTATACCTCCGTCAATAACCCAAGCTGCGGCCCAGTATGAACCTTCAACTCCAATCGCTTTTTCACGCTGTAAATGCTGCATCTGGTCGCGATTTAGTGAGGAAATGCCATTCGAATTGGCTACTAAATGAGGCAGTAGTGTATTGATGTCCTGAGTCATAGACACTGCACTTTGATCATTTGACTCGGATGTAATCGTTGTAATTGATACGGCAATTCCTGATTTTGAATTGTCGTTAAGAGAGAGCATTACAGCATCAAAGATATCTTTAATGGCATTTTCTTTAGATAAAATATCCACTGGTAGGGCATGCATAGCTACAACAAGACCACTGGCTGAATTGATGACAGCTAGTCTAACATAGGTTTTTTTATTCACCTCATGGCGCGACATCACTACCACATGTTCTGCTGGAATTAGGTTGAGCGATTTGTGTAGCATCTGAGAATCCTGATTTTTGAATCCACGTAAACCTTGCTCAGCAATGATTTTATCTATCTCATTTCTCTCCAGTAATTGAACTCCATTCTGTTTGCTGAATTCTACCGAAAGTAGTGCTGCGCTGTCTTGTAGTGCAGAGTCTGAAATAATTGCTAAACTTCCAGAGCGTGGCATTTCTCCCGGTCTTGTATGGGTACGTGGCATGATACGACTTAGCTCGTTTTCATCCATGGAAGTTTCTTTGGCTGATCCTTGACTCAAATCATTTTTCTTCAGTCCGATTGAATTTAGATATGTCGATTGCTTCTGATTGATCAGGCTGAGAAGGAATTGCGATATCAAATCATGGCGATATGCTGCAGCTATGTATGCCGCGCTTTGAATTTCATCGATATTCTTCTTAGTATCAATATTCAGAGCTAATACTTTGACTTTATCCATATCACCCGAGATTGCAGCAAAATCAATGGGTGTTCTCGGAACAAAATTAAAAATCAGTGATCTTGATCCAACTTCATTCGTTTTACCTACGGGGGAGCATCCGTATTCGATGAGTAATTTAACCAAATTTGCTGAACAATGCGGATTAATTGCTGCATGATGTAAGGCATTTTTTTTCTGATAATCTTCTCCAATGGGTCTGATGCCTTTAGCTAACAAATAAACCGCTATATCATCATATCCATTGTATGCTGCATATGCGATAGGATCACCTGGAGTGTCGGTGAGAATTTTTCCTTCTTTTGAACGATTTTCCCATCCGTCCTGAAGATTGACATCTGGGTAATTTGTTAGCAGAGCTTTTAAGGCGTCAAGCGAGCTAGAATGCACAGCCGCTACTCCGGGTGAGAGCGCATTTTTTGGTGGAAGTTTCGCCTTGTATTGATGCAGTAATTCGATGCCTTTAACATTCGCCATGTTTGCTGTGATATAGAGTGCCGTTTTACCATTGGTCTCAACCACATTTGGATTTGCGCCTGCTTTGAGTAATGCCTCCATGATATCGTTGTTGGCTGTGTATGCAGCATAGGATAGAGGATGATATCCACCTTTGTCTGGCTGATTAACGTTTTCTGATGTGATCAGCTTTTTAGCTTCATCGAACTTTTCCAATCGAATCGTACGGGTCAGCGGCGTTGATGTCGGGAGTTTTTCCCGTGCAACCTCTTGACCTGAAGATGATGTGATTAAACACGTGGAAACGAGTAAACATATCGAAAGAGCTAGGGTTATTTTCTGCTCAAATGGATTGGAATTCATAAGTTGTCTCTGGTTTAGCATGGATGATGTGCCAAACGTTCATTTAATCTGAAGATTTTTTAATTTGCTAGGATCGAAGCATTACAATGCATGATGCAGCTTGGATTTTGCCTCTCAGAGTGGCCTGATGGTCTACTGAATTCATTTCACGCGCGAGGAGAGTCGTGCTGATGGGACTCTTTTGCATGGATCGGCGTGATGGAACGCGAGCAACCAGCTTGGGGCTTGGCGTTTTCACTCGGAGTGCCGGCGGTATTGTGGGGTGTGGCGGCGATGATGAGGAAAAGATGAATACCCAAAGAGATGTGGCTGCCTCGGCTCTTCGACAGGCTCAGACTCTACGACGATGCACTCTACCAATCTCATCGTTAGAGAATCGGTATTAGGTTTGCTAGGATCAGAATAGGCCTCGCTTCGGAGTCGCTTTTTTCGAGATCGATTAGGAGATTGATGGACCAATCGTTGAGGTCTTCGGGATCGACGAGGATTTGTTCATAGGTCCAGCGGCGTGGGGATTCTTCGGTGATTCGGGTGTGTTTGGTGGCGCGGGCTTCGGGGTCGAGACGGATGCGTGTGTGCTCGGTGAAGTAATCATCTAACAGTTTTTCAATACGCGCTGCGGTCCACGAAGCACCATCCGGATCATTCGGCTCGATCTGCGATAAAATGGCGGCGGTGTTTCCTTCGGCGAAGGCTTTGACTAGGTTGAAGACAGCATTTCTCAAGGCGCGGGTGAAGGCAGTGCGGTTGCGAGTGAAGGCGATTGCTTTACGTGCGACTGGGGGGCGATCCTCTAACGGAACGTATTCGGGGTTGCGTAGTTTTTCCCATTCATCCAGCAGGCTGGAATCGACGTTGCGGACGATGTCTTCAAAATATTCTTCGACCTCGATGAGTTCTGGAGTTTTGAGAACTGGTGGGATGGTTTGTGAGAGCACTTTGTAAACTTCCGAGACGTGTCGCAGTAGCACCGCTTCGCTGCGCTCGAGGCCGTAGGTTTTGATGTAGTCTTCGAACGACTGCCAATGTTCGAACATCTCACGGGCGATCGCTTTAGGGCGGATGGCGGTTTCTTTCATCCACGGCCGCTGCGCGACAAAACTATTATAAGTATCGTAGATGAAATCTTTTCCCGGCTTAGGCCACTCGACTTGTTCGAGTTGGTCCATGCGATCATCATATTCAACGCCTTCGTTTTTCAGGCGAGCGATCAATTCGTTTTTCATAAGATCGACCTGTTTGCGTAAGATGACATCCGGATTTTCAAGGATGGCTTCGACTAAAGAGATCACATTGAGTGAGTGGTCGGGCGCATTGAGGTCGAGTTGAGGGATGGCATCGAGCAGGTAGATGCCGAGAGCTTGGTTCATCGAGAAGTCGTTCTGCAGTTCGATATTGAGGTGAACTTTCACTGGGCCTTTGCGTTCGGCAGGAGGGATGATTTTCAGAATATTGCCCTCGACAAGTCCACGGAAAAGCTGAAAAGCGCGACGTCGCATGGCGCTTTTTTTAGTTGGTGTTTCGTGGCTTTCTGCGATGAGTTTTCGCATTGCGGCGCAACCGTCTTCGTGCTCGCGCGAGAGGACGTTAAGGAGCATTGAATGCTGAACTTGAAGACTGGAGACGAGCTTTTCCGGTGCCCCATCGATGAGGCGGCGGAAGCTATTTTCGTCCCAGTTGACAAAGCCTTTTTCAGGCGGCTTGCGTTTTACGAAACTTTTCTTTTTTGAAGTCGTAGCTTTTTTCTCAAGGCGGATGTTTTCGATAACGTGTTCAGGGGCCTGCGCGACGACGGTGCCGCTGGTATCGAATCCGCGGCGCCCGGCGCGTCCGGCGATCTGTTTGAAATCACGAACTGCTAGAGTTTTGGTGGTGTTGCCATCGTATTTGAAAAGACGTGTGAAAATAACTGTGCGGATTGGCACGTTGACGCCGACGCCGAGAGTGTCGGTTCCGCAGATGACTTTGAGTAAGCCTTTTTGTGTGAGTTTCTCGACGAGGATGCGGTATTTCGGAAGCAGTCCGGCGTGGTGGATGCCGATGCCATGTCGAAGTAGTTTTGACACTTCTTTGCCATAGGGGCTGCGGAAATTCGCGTCGTGTAGGATCTCGGCGATATTTTGTTTTTCCTCCTTCGTGCAGTAATTCGCGCTCAATAGATTCTGAGCTGTTTCGGCGCAAGCGAGTTGACTGAAATGCACGAGATACACTGGTGATTTTCCTGCTTCGACTAGTTCGGTGATTTTTTCTTGGAGCGGTGTCTCGCTGTATTCGAAGTCGAGGGGGACTGGACGTTGTTCGGATTTGACTAGGACGGTGGGCGTGCCGGTGAGTTGGGTGAGAGAGGTTTCGAAAAAGGCCGTATCGCCGAGTGTGGCGGACATGAGTAGAAATCGCGCTTGCGGGAGAGTGAGCAGGGGAGTTTGCCAAGCGAATCCGCGCGAGGAGTCGGAATAATAATGGAACTCGTCCATGATCACGTCGTCCACTTTGGCGCGGTCGCCTTCGCGGAGGGCGAGGTTGGCAAGAATTTCAGCGGTGCAGCAGATGACTGGCGCGCCGGGGTTGACTGTAGCGTCGCCGGTGATCATGCCGACTTTTTCCGGCCCGAAGATGTGGCATAGTGAGAGAAATTTTTCGTTAGCTAGCGCCTTAATTGGGACCGTATAATAGGAACGGCGGTTTTGGCAGATTGCTTTGAATTGCATCGCTAGCGCAACCATCGATTTCCCTGAACCGGTGGGGGTGTTGAGAATGACGTTGTTGCCTGCGTAAAGTTCGAGGATCGCCTGTTCTTGGTGATCGTAGGGCTCGATATTGGATTCGATCAAGTAGTCGAGGAACGCGCTGAGGATCTCGTCGTTGGAAGAGGGATCAGCGAGTTTGGTGGGGTCGAGTAGAGGCATGTGCTGGTTAGGCGTGTGAGTGGAGGAGTGGGATTGCGCTGCAAAGTAGCATGATCACAAGCACGGAAGAATCGATAGTTATTACCTCTGGCTGTTGCGGTGTCTGCCAGTAGGGAAGAAATTGTCACCGCAGAGACGCAGAGGTCACAGAGGGGCGCTGAGAGATGGATTGATAGGTAGGGATCTTCAAGAAAAGCACGCAAGATATGTTCATTTACCTATTTCGGCAAGCCATCAGGCACCTTGAATTGGGTAAGGAGTTCTTGGTAGCGATTTTTCATCGTGGCAAAGATATCGGCATATTCGGGGTTTTCGTGGACGCTGACCATTTCTTGGGGATCTTTCTCGAGTGGCCGCCGCAAAAAAAAGCCGCGCCACATATAGCGGTTCCGCTGTGCTGGTCATCCATATGATGTGGTCTGTCCGGCTTTTGAAACCGCTTCTAGGGGAGTGTGAATTTCATGAGGTGCGCGGAAGGTTATTTGGTGGATGCGTCCTCAACAGCTTTGAGGAAGTCCGCCTTCGGAAGCGTCCATATCAGTGGCAGGAAAAGACCGCTGCGTTTGCCAGGATACCATTCGTGGCGTGATCCGGACTGGAGACCCAGGATCAGGTCGTTTTCTGTCTGGTTGAGGACGACCATGCAAAAGCTTTCCTCTGCGTTTAGCTCATCAAAGCTCTTGAACTCGCCGCCGCTCACCCTGCTGCCGTCCCGGGTCTTCACCATCGCCAGTGCGCGATCAAAAACCTTTTGTTTCCGGAAATCGTCCGGGATCTCCAGCTCCACCTTGAGACGGGCTTCTCCGCGTCCAGGCATTCGGATAGTAAGCATCCCGGGCAAAAGCTTCTGCGCGTCGATGACGATCTGTGATTCTTTCCCCCTGCCTTTGACGGTGTGGTGGGGAAATATCCAACTGCGGAAATCTTCGGTCGCCAACTTTCTCGCCTCTCCGGTTTTTGCGCGGACTTCCATGTCCCAGGAATCATCCTTGGGGTTGAACTGGCCTACATCGCCCCTTTCGTTCATCACCAAAAGCCTGTCTCCATCGCGGTAAATGGCCTGCGGCGCCCGGTCGGCGGCATCAAAGGGAGTGAGCGCCGGCCTGCGTCCGTGGACGGTGACCGGACGTGCTTTGCCGGATGCGCCCACCCGCATGATCTGATAGGGGATGAGGTTTTTCGTCTGATAATGAGCCCGGAGATCACCCACTTGCTGCAGATAGAAAAACTCGTCACCCACCGCTACCGCTCCGACCGAGCGACCCATGCCCGTGGCGGGATCAAGCGGGATACCGGCAGCACGGGGCGGATCCAGGCCGATCAAACTGCCGCTGTCCTTGGCGATCAGGACACCCACATTCGGGACAAACGCGCCCCCCAGCTCCGTCCCTGTCCATAAGGCGTTCGTGAAAACCAGGTCATTTGTCTGGGCCAGAAATCCCGGCTCGTAGCCCGAGCTGCTGACGGAGAGCTGAGGGGAATTCCGGAGCGCGGCACCCGGATTGAGTCCGGGCGCATGAGCAAGGTTCGCACGGATCGCAATCTCACCGGAAACGCAGTCCACACCGATCATCCAAGGTTGCCTTTTGACACCCGAAAGCCAGGTGTGGGAGCCACGCCGGAGCGTGGTGGAATCACGCTCAAAGGGATGGTAAAGCATCCACAGCAAGCGCCGTCGGTTGTCGATCATCGGTGCCTCGAAAAGCCCGCTCGGGGCACCGTCGGTAGCTCGCAGATCCGCGAGCAGGCGAGCCTTGGGTATACCGCCGTCTGTGGATTCCCGCCCCGGAAACAAACGCCTCCAGTGAGCGGCAAGCGGTGCGTGGAGCGGTATGCCCTGGATCATTTCCTGCAAGGCCGCACCCTCGAGCAGATCGGCCATGGAGCGGGAATGATCGGGAAGCTTCGCGGTGCTTTCCATAAGCCCCACGTAAGGTTTCCAAACATTCAAATCGAAATCTTTCCGGAAGGCGTCCTGGGCGGGATTTTCCTCGAACTGGATGATATTCCTGATCGCGCCCTCGTATCCCTGGTGGGTGATCCAATCGCGGATACCACGCGGCTCGTGCACGAAGCCCGCGAGCATCGCCTCGGAGTGCCGTGGCACCTTGGGATGACCCCGATCCAGTAGATTCGCTGCGCCGAAGTGGTAAAGGTCGCCGTCGCCGAAGGAGATGGGGAGCCATGTCGGCTTGTGAAAATGGTCGCGCCGTCCGAGCCGTGCCTGGATTTCACGAAGAGCCCGGGCGGCGGCAGGGCGGGCGTCACCCTTGGAGCGGATCAGGGCGAGTTCGGCTTCGTGGAGAAAAAGCCGTGAACCGCGATACTCGTCCATCCGCGCAGCGACCGCATCCGCGAGAATCCTCTCCTTCCCATACCAGGCCGGATTGCGGTAGGTGTCGGAGATTTCGCTGAACAGGCCTTTGTTTGCGCCATCCTCTCCTGCTTTGTCGGTTGAACATACGAATAGCATGGTAACCATGCCACGCAGCAATTCGGGATTACGGAGCAACATCGCAGCCGAGATCGCCCGGCGTCCACGGCGTCGGCTGAAATCAGCGGGCGCAGGCGTCGGGCGATCCATGGACGCACGGATTCGGAAATACTCTGCGGTGAAGCGATCAAGATCCGCGCCAAAGTCGCGGACGGTGCTTTCGGATACATCGGGCGGCAGGGTTTTCGGTATCGAGGCGCGGATGAAGCTAAGGAGCCTCGTAACATCCCAGAAGTCGGAATTTTTCCAGCGTAGCGAAGCTTCCCCATGCCTGGATTGGTAATAGGCGGCCTCGTCCAGCAAGGCGCGCGCTTCGTCGAGAGATTCCAGCAGCAGGTTTTGGTAATATAAGGACAGCGGATGCTCCGTGTACATTTCGTTCAGCGGAAACGCGTCGATCTTCCTCCAATTTCCACGGATTGTCGCGGGTTTTGCGAGGGCGCGGAGGTGGAAGCTGACAAGCGTCTCAGGATCCGCGCCCAGCAGGTTCGCGCGCTCGAAAAGGGGTAACGCCTCGGAGGCCATACCCGATTTCAACAGCCACTCACCCTCCCGCAAGAGACGCGCGGCCTCCGTCTCCGCCTGCCTCGCGTCGGGACGTTCCAAAGGCGCATCTGCCGCACCGAATGTTTCCTTTGTGGCGAGCTTTTTCCACGCTCTCGCAGCCATGTCCGGGAGATCGGAGGCAGCTCCCTCTTCG
>JBILMI010000155.1:0-5437 GCA_044375585.1 Luteolibacter sp. | reverse complement strand
CCCGTTTTAGAAGAGTCTGTGGTAGAGGAAGAGCCGATCGCTGAGCCGCCCGCCCCAACGCCAGAAGCTGCCGCTCCGGCATTTGATGTGAAAAACGCAGATTCCTTGGTGGGGCAGACTTTGGAGGTGGTTAAACCCGCTTTGGAAGCTGCGGAGATTCGTTTCAGGGTGGTTGAGAAGGACGGTGCACCCATGATTGTCACCATGGATTTCAGCCCGGAACGCTTGAATTTCAAAATCAAGGGCGGAGTAATTATTGCGGTTAGCAGAGGCTAAGCGCTTTTCAACTTGGGGATAGAGGCAAGCAGGCGTTTCGTATATTCGTCTTTAGGCGAATGAAACACCTCACCTGCTTTGCCGACCTCAACGATTTTCCCCTGATACATTACCGCGATTCGGTCCGCGATGTAATGCACTACTCCTAAATCGTGAGAGATGAACACCATCGTCAGGCCGAGATTCTTTTGAAGATCTCTGAGGAGATTGAGAATTTGAGATTGGATCGAGACGTCGAGCGCGGAAACGGGTTCGTCGGCGATGATCAATTTCGGCTCTGGAGCAAGTGCTCTGGCGATGGCGATCCGTTGGCGCTGACCACCGGAAAATTCGTGTGGGTAGCGTCTCATCTGGCTGGCGTCTAAGCCGACCGTGGCCATGAGCGTGGTGACTTTTTTCTCTAGCTCCTTACCCTTCATGTTTGGATGACGCTGGCGAACCGCCTCGGCGATGGTCGAAAAAACCGTCATCCGTGGATTGAGTGACGCGTAGGGATCTTGGAAGACCATCTGGAAATCGAGGCGCCGACGCCGTATTTCTGAATGACCGAGCGCGGAGAGATTTTCACCATCCAGGATAATGGATCCTGAGGTGGGAGCAATGAGCTGCATTAAAGTCCGGGAAAGGGTCGATTTTCCACAACCTGATTCACCAACCAGCCCAAGGATTTCACCTTTCTCGATTTCTAAGGAGACCCCATCGACTGCTTTGACGGTCTCTTTTTTAGAAGAAAGCAAGCCTCCACCGCTCTTCACGAAGTGCTTTTCAAGATTTCTAATTTCCAGATACGCCATGCGAAGGAATGAAGCAGGAGCAACGCCAATCGGCAACGAAGTTCGTAAAGTCGAATTAAGGTTCGTTTTTTCACCGCAGAGCAATGGTGTTAGTGCGCAAGTAAAAATCTCCCAAACTACTTCACATTCTCGCCAAGCAGCATCTTGACTTCCTTGGCGTTGAGGACTGCCCAACGCCCGATCTCGAGATCGCCTAGCCAGAGATTTCCGATCCGCACACGGAGGAGTTTGGTGACTTGGTAGCCGAGGGCTTCGAACATGACGCGGATCTGACGTTTTGCGCCGTGGTCGAGAACGACTTTGATCCGACGCGCAGAAATCCGCTCGATGTGCTTGGCTCTGAGCTTGCCTTCCTCGGTGAAAACACCGGCGAGAAACTGATCAAGGTGGGCGTTTTCGAACGCTTGGTTCGAGGTCACGAGATATTCTTTTTCCACCGATTTCGATGGATGCATGAGTTGTTGGGAAAGATCACCGTCGTTGGTGAGGATCAGCATGCCTTCGGAATCGGTATCGAGGCGGCCAACATGATGGAGCGCACTCAGTGAGGCAGGAAGCAGGCTGTAGATCGTTTCGCGGCCGAGCTCGTCGCTGCGGGTGCAGACATAACCGCGTGGTTTGTGAAAGATGACAACGATCTCTTCTTTGGGAAAAACACGTTTACCATCGACACGGACACTATCGGTTTCCGTGACGCGGGTAGCGAGCTTGACGCAAGGGGAGCCGTTTACTTCGACTCTGCCAGAGGCGATCAATTCATCGCAGGCGCGACGTGATCCAACCCCGCAAGATGCAAGGTATTTGTTAAGACGGACTCCCTCGGACATGATATTATAATGGTTCCGTGGGTTTCACACGGAGGCTGGGAGCAGATAGCAAATAACGAAGAATTAGCCTTCGTGCTTGGTCTTAGGAAGACCGATTGGGGATTTGCCCTGTTTCCATTCGCCGCGCTCTTTAAGAAGCTTCACGCGCTCGAAACGTTTAAGGACGGAGCGTTTGCCGCCAACGGTGGCGTTTGATTTGAGTGAGTTATGCTTGGACATCTTGAGGCGTGATTAGACGGTTGGGGCGCGGAAGCTATGGTGCATTTTCTCGCGTGGCAATACGAAAATGGCAGATTTTTTAAAAAAATAATCCGTGGCGGTAATCTTATCCGCCAAGCCAAATACATGGTAAATTTCAACATTGATAGATCGCCAACTCGCAAATGGCGGGGCAAAGGTTCGACTCATGCGTTTTTTCTCTATT
This sequence comes from Luteolibacter sp., assembly GCA_044375585.1. Taxonomy (GTDB): domain Bacteria; phylum Verrucomicrobiota; class Verrucomicrobiia; order Verrucomicrobiales; family Akkermansiaceae; genus Luteolibacter. Next base: position 3,116 of record JBILMI010000155.1, on the reverse strand, counting down.
AACTCCGGACTTTTCGTCTGGATTGCCAGCGGGCTTTCACATTCCACTGCGGCACCCGTTTCGTTTGTCACCGAAGAGGTGGAATATCGGCTCGGCGAAAGCGTGATGATCCCTCTCAAAATCGACGCGCGGTGACGGGGACGACCTTCCCTTAAAAGATCACAACTCGATGGTGCGCGTTGGCTCCATCGAGTTGTTAGCAAGAACGCGAACTCCTACTTCTTTTTGCCTTTCGCAGCTTCTAAGCCTTCTTTGACTTTCGCTTCGATAGATTCGTAAATGGATGGATCGGCTTTCAGGACGTCTTTCGCGGCATCGCGTCCTTGGGCGAGTTGTGCTCCGTCATATGAGAACCATGAACCACGCTTCTGGATGATTTCCATTTCTAGGGCGAGATCTAACAAAGATCCTGTTGAGGAAATTCCTTCGTCATACATGATATCGAACTCAGCTTCCGTGAAGGGTGGAGCGACTTTATTTTTCACCACTTTGATTTTGGTGCGGCTACCGATGGTCGTGCCATCGGAGGATTTGATCTGGCCGATGCGACGGATATCGATGCGAACCGAAGAGAAGAATTTGAGTGCGCGGCCACCGGGAGTGGTTTCAGGGCTGCCGAACATGACCCCGATTTTTTCACGAATCTGGTTGGTGAAGATGCAGACGGTTTTCGCTTTGGAAATGAATGAAGTGAGTTTCCGCATCGCGGCGCTCATCAAGCGAGCTTGGGCACCAACGGTGGAGTCGCCGATCTCGCCATCGAGTTCTTGTTTGGTCACGAGGGCGGCGACAGAATCAAGCACCACCACGTCGATCGCGTTGGAGCGCACGAGGGCTTCGCAGATTTGCAGGGCTTCTTCACCGGAAGATGGCTGGGAAACCAAGAGGTCGTCGAGATTCACGCCGAGCTTGCGAGCGTATTGAGGATCGAGTGCGTGTTCCACATCGATGAAAGCTGCGAGGCCGCCGCGTTTTTGGGCTTGGGCGATGACAGTGAGGGTCAACGTGGTTTTACCGGAAGACTCTGGACCGTAAACTTCCACAATTCGGCCACGTGGGAAGCCGCCGACGCCGAGGGCGCGGTCGATGAGGAGGTTACCGGTTGGGATCACATCGACATCGACCCGATGTTCGTCGCCCATGCGCATGATTGCCGCTTCGCCGAATTCCTTCTGAATCTGCGATATCGCCATATCCAGGTTTCTTTTACGTGCCTCTTGAAGTTTATCTGCTGCTGCTGTTGATGTTTCGGTGCTTGTTTTCGTAGCCATGCAGGGAAATTGTCTGAACAGGTGTTCAGATGCAAGCAAAAAGATGTTCACTCGAACAAAAAAGAGACTTTTCTACGAACTTTAAGTTTTAAGCTTTAGGCCTCAATGAAGAATACGGTGAATCGAAATGACGTCCTCACGCGGTTTTATCCTATATAAAAACTGATCTTAAGGGCCCTCATGCGAGAAAGAATAGAGAATAAATGCTCTTTCTAGGGATCCCTGAGATGCGTTCTGAATTTGAACACTATGTTTTAAAGAGAAGCACCCCTCTATTTCACGCAAATTACTCTTCTTCGTTCACAATGATAACCTGACGGATCGTGCTATCGCGCTGATCGGGAACTAGGGCGCGGGCGTAGTAGTCCTTCATCGTGGCTTCTAAGTGTGTATAAAGTGTGTCGATGTTTGCCCGTTCCTCGACTCGGTATTCTACCATGTGCGCATGGGTGGTGGTGGGGAATACTTTTACTGGGACGTTGAGTTCTTCGCCTACGACGCCCTCCATGATTCCACTCAATGCTTTAACGGTGCTTTCGGCAACGGAGTTCAGAGGAGCCATGTGATAGATGCGGATCATGCTCTGGGACTTGGTTGTGATCGCCAACTCGCGGACTCGGGCGACGCCGTCCACATCATAAGTCTGTATGCCAAAATATTCGATCGAACTGAGAGGCACTGAGATGATGGATCCGCGAATTGAAGCTTTCCAGAACAGCGGTACGATTTCGGCGCGGCCGGGGTCTGTGGATGGACCGGCAACCACGTTCGTGTGTGAACCTTGAATAGGACTCTCCGATTGGCCTAGCAACTGGAGAGCTAGCAACATGAAAGTTGACAGTGGGAGAAACAAAAAACGAAGGAGCGGACGGCAGGATTTCATGACGGATGTGGTTTATAAACCAATATAGAAACCTTCCCGCCAAAGCCAAGACATTTAGATCCATTGCCATAAAAAAGCGCGCATCCGTTTCCAGATCCGCGCTTTATTTTTGTTAGATGATTTTACAGGCCTGCGAGCGTGGATTTCAACGCCTCGAAGTCAGGGAGATCTTTTGGATGGTCTTGCACATCGACGAAGCGAACGACGCCTTGTTTATCGATCACGAAAGCGGAGCGTTTCGGCACGCCGCCCATGATGAGGTTGGCTTCTGGGAGGAACTGCTCGTAAGCCACGCCGTAAGATTTGGCGGCGGTGTGCTCGTAGTCACTGAGCAGAGGGATGGTGATTCCTTCTTTTTGCGCCCATGCTTCCAATGCGAATGGGCCATCTCCAGAAATGCCAAAGACTTTAGCATCGAGTGCCTCATATGCGCCAATACCTTGAGAAATATCGCAAAGCTCTGTGGTGCAAACGCCGGTAAATGCCATTGGCACAAACAACAACACGATGTTGGATTTGCCAATCTCATCGCTGAGCTTGACCAGCGCTGGGCCAGTGGCGGTTTTGGTGACTAGTGTGAAATCGGGTGCGGTATCGCCTACTTTGATGGACATAATATTAAGTGTTGGTGGTTGAAAATCGGGGTCACTTTAATGCCGAGTTCGCATCGGTCAATCCCCGTCGTCAAATCGTGAGAGGTTGAACCACGAATCAACACAGATGGACACAGATTAAAAACTCCTCTTTAAGGTATGAATAAACTTGGGCATTTTCACTAAGATTGCTCTCTCACTTATCCGTATTCATGGGCGGTTCCTTTCCAAACAGCATCGCTATTTCCTGTTCAGAAACTTCCCGCCATTCGCCTTCTTCTAAATCCTCGGGAAGTTTGAAATTGCCGATTGAAATGCGTTTGAGTTCGAGCACGTGGTTTCCGACCGCAGCGAACATTCTGCGGACTT
>JBILMI010000154.1:0-5452 GCA_044375585.1 Luteolibacter sp. | reverse complement strand
AGAAACATGGCATTGAGATATTCCGTGGTCTTCATGATTCCAGCGAACTCTGCGATGACTTCCGGATCCTCTAGATTTTTAGTGGTCGCGAAGCGCCAGAAGGTCAGGTGGTTATCGACCAAGAACATGATGAGTGCGCGGCGCGGCCCAGTGATTTGAAGGCGCGAGCAAAGTTTGATCGCTAACATCGCAGAACCATCGATGTGCTCACGGACGTTTTCTGAGCGTCCTGTATCGTGCAAAATGAGTGCGATGTAGAGCGCGTATGGATCGACGATTTCGTGGAAGAGACGTCGGAAAATTTCCAAACTAGGAATGGTGTTGTCGATGAGTTTATCGAGCTCGTCGATGCAACGGAGGGTGTGTTCGTCTGCGGTGTAGCGGTGGAAGAACTCGTGTTGGACAAGGCAATCCAGCGCGCCGAATTCTGGAAGGTATCTACCAAGGAAACCGATTCGATGCATCTGACGTAAAGTTTTCGCGACTTGGCCCTTACGTTCGAGGATAGCTCGGAAGGTATCGCGGTTGGCTTTGAGGTAGCGGAAGGGTTTATCGATGTTTTCCCAATGGCTTGCAACGAGTCGGCGCATTTGCGGAGAGAGCCTGAGATTGCGCAATTGGCAATGCTGGAACAGGCGCATCATGCGGTGCGGATCGTCTTTGAAAATGTCTTGGTTCTCAGGATAGATCCGGCCGTCGCGAGCGATGAAACCATCGAACAGTTCGCGTTTTTTTCTACGGAAGGTAAGGAAGGAAGTCAGGCCGCTTTCTGCGATCGTGTCCTGCTGGATCTGGAAAGTTTCCATGATCGAGTTACTATGATTATAAAGGTGGCGAGTGTGGCGGTAGTAGTCTCGCATGAAAGATTCTGTGCGGCGCAGGATGCTTCGCTCTGGATAATCGAAAGCGGTAGCGACGATGCCTTGAAGTTGGAGCGTGAGAATATCTGTGGCTTTGCCTGTGTGATAATGGAGCTCATTTCTAACACGCATGAGGAAGTCGTAGGCTTCTTCAATCTCGCGGAGGGTGTTCGCGGTGATGATTCGATCCTCGGCAAGTTGACGTAAACTATCGCTGCCGGTTTTGATTCGGGCAATCCACAGAATGTTTTGATAATCACGAAGTCCTCCGCAGGATTCTTTGACGTTGGGCTCTTGTAGGAAGACCGTGTAAGAACTTTTCTTGTGGCGGGAACGAAGGTCTTGGCTACGTTTTTCGAAGAACGCAGCTTGACCTTTTTTAATGCAATTTTTTTCGAAGCTCTCGATGAACTGTTGATAAAGGTCAGCATTTCCAGCGATCAGGCGGGTTTCTAAAAGCGCAGTAAAATTTTGCGGATCGGCACGAGCTTCTTGAATGCACTCGGTGATGGATCGGCAAGAATGTCCAATTTTGAATCCTATATCCCAGAGTGGATAGAGAATTTGTTGAACAATTTCTTGGACGTTTTTCGGAAGTTTATGAGAAGCGCGAGGAAGTAGGAAAAGAAGATCGATATCTGATCCTGGGTTGAGAGTTCCTCGGCCATATCCGCCGATGGCGACTAGAGCCAGCGGTGGGGTTTCTGTCGTTTGTGAATCGACGGTGGCCTTGAGAATGGTAACAAGAATGGTATCAATGAGTTTGGAGCGAGCCTCGCAAATTTCCAAACCACCTGCGCCTTCACGATGAAGGTTGAGGATTTTCTTTTGCTCAAGCTCCATGTAGCGCAGGTAAAGAGCAGTGCGCTCAGAAGGAGAGAGCTGGCCGTCAAGTGCGGGCTGGAGAGATACGGTTGAGTTGTCTTCGGACATCGAATGAATAGTGAAAGGTGAAGAATGAATAGTGAAAGCAGAGCGAGTGATAACGAGCTATTAGAATTTAGGCGAAGCGGTGTTAGCTTGGACGGAATGAAATAGAGTCAATGGTGAAGAGTGAAGTTAGATGCGTCTGATCCTTACTGATTTGACCGATCTGTCTGATTAATGACTATAGCTCTAAGCAGATCTTACCGATCGTAGAAGCGGATTCAAGTTGGTGGTGAGCGGCTTGGAGGGATGTGGCGGTCAGAGATTGTGCGGGTGCGAGGGTGAGTTTGGGAAAAGTTCCCGCATCACAGCGGGTGGCAATTTCTTGCAGGATTTCGCCTTGGCGGTGCATGTCGGGGGTTTGAAAACGGGAGCGGGCTGGCATGTACTCCCAGACAATGCGTGGGGATTTAAGGCGGAGAGGATTTCCGATATCCATGGGATTCTGGGTTTCAACGATCAGACCGATTGCTCCATGTGGAGCGATGAGATCAGATGTCTGGGCCCAGTATGACTCAGTGTTGTGGAGATTGGCGATCAGGGAAAAATGTTTAAAACCGAGGGCTTCGATTTGTGGCCTAAGCGGCTCGCGGTGATTGATGACGTGATCTGCACCGAGTTGTTGGCACCATGTTAGAGTCAGATCACGTGATGCGGTGGCGACAATGGTTAGGCCGGCGGATTTCGCGAGTGGAATCAGAGCTGAGCCGACTCCGCCTGCTCCGTTTATGATGAGAATTTCGTTGCTGGGTTTGATGATGCCATCGGTCATGCGTTCAAAAAGCAACTCCCATGCAGTCAGTGCAACGAGAGGGAGTGCTGCGGCTTCGGGGAAAGAAAAGCTCAGGGGTTTCTTGGCGACGAGCGCGGCTTGCACGGCTTGATATTCTGCGTTCGATCCAGCACGTGTGACATCACCGGAGTAAAATACCTCATCGCCAATCGAGAATGATTTCACATCTGTGCCGACCTCTTCTACCACTCCCGCTGCGTCAAATCCGAGGATGCGCGGAGTTGTTAAAATTTCTGTGCCAAGAGATTTCCTAATTTTGGTATCGACCGGATTGAGTGAAATAGCGCGAACACGAACAAGAAGTTCATCTGGCGCAGGTTGTGGAATGGGAGTTTCGAATTCGATAATTGAATCGATCGATGCATTGAGTGCGCCAAAAGCTTTCATGGTGTGATCGTTGTGAGGTCTAGAAAACGCATGCCATAGGTAATGATGTATGGCAGGGTGAAGATCGATACAATCGTGGTGGCGATGATAACTTGGACCGCGACGGCGGGGCGGCCGCCGTAGATTTTTGCAAGCAATATGGGAACCATCGCGGCGGGCATGGCGCTTTGGATGAGTAGCACTGCTTTAAGCTCAGCGGACATAGGGACGAATTTTGCGCAGAGAATGAAAACTATAGGAGCGAGAATCATGCGCACTAGGATGGACCCCGAAATGATTTTCCATGATGGTTTTTCCTTTCCGACTAGATCTAGCATGGATGCGCCAGTCATAACCAGAGCGATGGGAAACGCGCCAATTCCTACTAAGTAAATGAAATGGCGAGGTGGACCTGTGATCTTGTCATCGAGGTGCAGTAGGACGAGTAATAAGCCAATGACAACGGCAATGATTGGGCCGTTGACCATACGTTTCCAATTGAATTTGCTGTCGCCACTCAAGAGCATGACGCCAAATGACCAGATCGCGATTTCGACGCCGATGTTGTGAACGAAAAGCACTGCGACCGTTGAAGTTCCCCAGAGAATTTGCGCGACGGGGACGGCGGTGTAACCATAGTTCTGACAGCCAGAGGCTAGGGCAAACGTGCGCCTGCCATGTCCGGGTTCTAGCCCAATGGCTTTTCCAACGAGATAACCGATTGCGATTCCAACTAGGATCAGAAAAAACCCGAGGCTGATGCCCATGACGAGAGTGGAGTAGTCGCGTAGGATGACTGCGCCGAGCATCCGATCTAGGATAAAGCAGGGTGTCATGACCCAGAAAATGACCTGCATGATCTTGGCGTCATACTTCTGTTTGAGAATTCCTATCCTCCGGAGGAAAGCTCCACCAATAATCAGCAAATAGACTGGCAGGACCGATAGGAGAATGGTGGTTGGCGTGATCAAGTCGCGGGAAGTTTTAGCTTCGATTTTCGAAACGCCAAGGAAGAGTTGGTGGATGTATCGCTCATATAGAACCTATTAAGTAAGTCGTTTGAGGGTTGCGCTCGGGGAAAAATCGATGAGAGTGAGCGCGCACTATGATGAATATTGAGCAGATTAAAGAGGTTTTGAAGCAGGTGAAATATCCAGGTTTTTCTCGGGATATCGTGTCCTTTGGCTTGGTGAAGGCGGTTGAAGTGGATGGCGCGGATGTGACAGTGAAGATCGAGGTCGCGACCCGTGATGCGAAAATACCGGAACAAATTTTCAAAGATGTGCATGCGGTTTTGGGTGGGGTTGTTGGGATCGGCACGGTGAAAGTGGATGTCGATGTTAAAGATGCGCCGGAGGCGGCATCGGGTGCGGTGGGGAAAAGCTCTATTCCGGGAGTGAAGCGAATTATCGCGATTGCTTCAGGCAAAGGCGGAGTGGGAAAATCCACGGTATCGGCCAACATCGCAGTCGCGCTTTCCAAGCGTGGTTTAAAAGTCGGGCTCTGCGATTGCGATCTTTATGGTCCATCAATCGCACAGATGTTCGGAACCACCGAACGGCCGAACGCGAACGAGCAAGATGAAATTATTCCCATTGAGGCACACGGCTTGAAGCTCATGTCGATGGGATTTTTGTTAGAAGATAAATCTCCGGTCATCGTCCGCGGGCCGATGGCAACGCGTTACACCCAACAATTTTTGCGACAGGTCGCGTGGGGTGATTTGGATGTGTTAGTATTAGATTTACCGCCGGGAACGGGGGATATCCAACTCACAATTGTTCAAACCGTTTCCGTGGATGGCGCGGTGATTGTCACCACTCCTCAAGAAGTCGCATTGATCGATGCGCGTAAGGCCGTTGCGATGTTTGCGAAGGTCAATATTCCGATTCTCGGGTTGATCGAAAACATGGCTTGGTTTGAGGCTGATGACGGCAAACGCTATTACCTCTTCGGCGAAGAAGGTGGTTTGCGTGAGGCGAAAGACATGAATGTTCCTTTGCTCGCACAGATTCCCATTGATATTCCAACTGGTCGTGGTGGGGACGAAGGAGTGCCAATCGCGTTGACGGATCCTGCAAAAAGCAAGGTTTCAGCAGCGTTCCACCAGATGGTGGCGGGATTGGTGGTTTGAGGCAGGGACGGAGATCCCTTGATTAAATTATAGGTCCTATAGGGCTTATTGGACCTATATCTCATATAGAATCATACCGAATTCGTTACTGATGAATTTAAGACATAGATTTGGTATTGCGTGAACTGGTGGGATGGCTAATTTGGCGGGACTATGATCGTTTCACCTAAAATTCGCGGCTTTATTTGCACCACGGCGCACCCAGAGGGATGTGCAAAACACGTTGAAGAGCAGATCGCGGTCGTGAAAAAAAGAGGGCTGATTGCAAATGGCCCAAAGAAAGTTTTAGTGATCGGTTCATCGACCGGTTACGGTTTATCCTCGCGTATTGCTGCTGCCTTTGGCGGACATGCTGCGACGATTGGGGTGTTT
>JBILMI010000153.1:0-5511 GCA_044375585.1 Luteolibacter sp. | reverse complement strand
CGGGCTGTCTTCGGTAGCTGTTAGATTGGCGACGAGTTGATCGAAAATCGCTTGGCGTGATTCCTCTGGCGCAGCACCAAAACCCAACGCGAAGGCTTGGGTGGATTGTGTGCGATCCGTGATCTTTCCAGTTGCAGGATCGAGAAACGCTTTCGCCCATACGGCGGCAGATTCATTGGCCATTTGATCAAAACGAGCCGCATCTGTTTCATTTCCGGCGATCCTAGCCAACCTCGCGACCCGACGTGCGCTATCGATAAACATGGCTGTGAGATGCTCAGGACCATGTGCAGGAATGAGTGCTTCGTGATCTCCGAGACCACTCACCACCAAACCATCTTTTCTGCTCGCGCCAACCACATCAAGCCAACGCATCGCGACAGGAAGTTGTTCTTCAAGCAAGCTACGCTCGCCGTAGTAACGATAAAGCTGCTCGATTAGAAGCGGATGCACCATCGCCCAACCCACTCCGCAGTAATCGATTCCGACAAATGGTGCGGTGTCGGTGAGGCGACCATCCGGACGCACCGCATCACCCCAATCGCGAACGGTCTTAGCGTAAAACCCAGCCATGTCGAAATTCATCATGAACGCCTCGCTGGTGGCGACGATGTCACCGCCGTAGCCAAACCTTTCGCGGTGCGGGCAATCGGATTGCACAGTCATCATGTTGGATAGAAACGTGCGGCGGGTGATTTCTTGGATGCGGTTGAAATCTTCGTTTGAGCAGGAGAAGGAGCCGACACTCGGCACATCGGTGTGCAAAGGAAACGCACGAAAATCCTCAACGTTGGGCGTCGCCGGAAGTCCGCTGATTTCCATGTAGCGGAAGCTATGAAAGGTGAAGCGAGGCACGAAAATTTCCGCGCCACTTCCGCGAGCGATATAAACATCCTGCTGCCATGCAAATTCGGGTGCGCCAGGACCGCCTTTGGGAACCATGCTTCCATCCGCATCTTTTTTAAGACCTTTGATTTGCCCCGCTGTGCTCGTCAGGAAATTCAATGTACCGTCCTCATGCAACAACTCACCAAACCGAACTACAATCTTTGTCCCGGCCGTGACATTAATTGCAATTTCTGGAACACTGGTGAAATTCACGCCAAAGTCGATGATGTGGATTCCGGGCTGCGGTGTGGTGACCGCTTTTGCCGCGATGGGCTGTTGTTTTCTAACAGGTTGCATCTTCAGAGGCATGAGCATCTCGAGTGGATGATCCGTCAGATGCACGGGCTTCCAGCTTGCATCATCGAATTCGGGAAAATCCCAACCTGCGGGATCAAGCCGGGCATCGCGCTCTTCGCCGAGGTAAATGCTGTTCCTTATTGTCGGTCCTTCCGCCATTTTCCAACCCTCACCGCTTTTCACGGTGGTGGTAGTGCCATCCGGATGATCGATGACCAACAACGCAATCGCACGCGGCCGTCCGAGAGGGAGCGCGTCACGGATGTTGCGGTTGCCCCACATTTTCAACGGAAGCGGATTGTACCAGCCATTGCCAAGCATCAGTGCGAGGCAGTTTTCGCCTTCCTTCAGATGCTCCGTGACATCATGTGTGCGGAATAATATGCGCTTGTCGAATTGCGTCCAAGCCGGATCAAACACTTGATCCACAACGGGACTGCCGTTTACATTCGCCAAACCAAGACCGAGACCGGCAAAGTGCAGGCGGGCTTTGGCGATGGGTTTGGAAACCGTAAAATCATGGCGCATCAGAGGCGCAGGATCAGGTTTGTAAAAATCTTCATCTTGAGTTGGAAGAGGTTTCCCATCGTCCATCCAACGCGCGCCCTGCCAATCCGCAACCGCATTCGGCGCAACTTCCCAAGTCGCAATATCACTCCATGGCGAAACTTGTTCTTCGGCATTCCACCAACGCACCTGCCAATGGACACGGGTTCCTGCTTTCAGCTCTTTGCCTTCGTAGCGCAGCCCCGGCAAATCTCCGACGGCTACTTTCGGGGAATCCCAAAGATCAGCGGAATCTTTTGCGAGTAGATTCTCACTTGAAGCGACTCGAACTTGCCATGCGCCTGGCTCCTCGCCGCGGTGGTCGCTCGTAAGCTGCCAAGTCAAAACGGGTTTCGGCGAACCCCCGAGTGGATTCACTGCGCCGTCGCAGCGTAACTCGATGGGAGGTAAAAGTTTAGTATCCACAGGTTTTTTCGATGAGAACTTAGAGATCGCGACCAAAACGCCAATCAAAAGTAGCGAGAATAGAATGAGTTGCCGATGTTTCATGGATTGAGCGAAATCCTTAAACACCCAAGGCCACTTGCCAAAGGTTTTTTCAACACAACCGTGGCGGCGGATTGTAATTTGAGGGAAGAATCAAATCCAATCTGTCCCTCTATCTACGCTTCGTTTCGATTCCCGCTACGTTGTTAACAGTTGAAATTTTTTCCCACCTGTTTTAGTAAACTCTATCATGCTTGAATCAAATTCTCTCAACCGCCGCCAATTCGTCCAGCTCAGCACGCTTGCCGCTAGTGCGGCCTTTCTTCCCCAGAGTGCGTCAGCCGCAGCTATCGCCCCACCAGCATTGCCAGAACTTCCCTACGCTTACGATGCCCTCGAGCCACACATCGATGCGCGCACCATGGAAATTCATCACAGTAAGCACCACGCCGCTTACGTCGCTGGCCTAGACGCAGCGCTCACCAAAGCTCCGGAGTTGAAACCGGTGGCCCTTGCCGATCTGCTCGCAAAAATCCCAAGCATCGCCGAAATACCCATCCAAACCGCGATCCGTAACCACGGTGGAGGTCATTGGAATCATGCGTTTTTCTGGGAAACCCTCACCCCCGCCACGAAATCCGGCGCTCCTTCCGATAAACTCAGCGCCGCCATCATCACGGCCTTTGGCTCGATGGATGATTTCAAAAAAGCCTTCGGTGAAGCTGCCGCAAAACGTTTCGGCTCTGGCTGGGCATGGCTGATCTTGCAAAATGGTAAACTCAAAATTACCAGCACGCCCAACCAAGACAACCCACTCATGAAAGGCCTCGTTGCAGATGCCGATCTCGGCAAACCCATCCTCGGCCTCGATGTCTGGGAGCACGCCTACTATCTCCACTACCAAAACCGTCGCCCCGATTACGTCGGCGCATGGTGGAACATCATCAACTGGACAGAAGTTTCCAAACGCTTCGAGGCGTAGGCGCATCGCGAAAAAAATTGAACCACATTGGGAGCGAAGTTCTTCGCTCTCACCGCGGTTTTCTCCTCCGAATACCGATTGAATAATTAGAAAAACTCCTTACGTCGTTTTTCCACAGCATTGACTACGCTCCGTCCGTGCGGGGTGCGGTTTTCTCCTCCGAAAACCGATTGAATAATTAGAAAAACTCCTTACGTCGTTTTTCCACAGCACTGTTTAAATTTCTTCCCGGAGCCACAGGGGCACGTTGCGTTGCGGCCGGTGGTTTCGATGGCGAAGGTTGGCTTGCGTTTTGGCAGGTTGAGCTTGAGTTCTCCACTGCCTGATGAGGCGAGGGAAGGATCGATATTTTCTAAACTGCCGCTGGTTGCCATGTTGCTGCGGGTGATTTGAGTCTCACTGCTTTGAAGTTGCTTCGGCTGGCTGTGAAGCTGTTTGAGGAAATCTGCGAGATTGGAAGCCGAGCGGAACAAGTTGCTGAGAGCTTCTTGTTTGATCGAATCCATCAATCTAACAAATAGGTTATACGCTTCGTTTTTGTATTCGATGAGCGGGTCTTTCTGACCTTGAGCGCGGAGACTCACTCCTTCACGGAGAGTGTCCATGTTGTAGAGATGTTCTTGCCATTGTTTGTCGATGGCGACGAGCACCATGCGGCGCTCTTCTTGATCGAGCACTTCGTAAGGTAGATTGCGAACTTTGATCTCGTAGGTTTCTTTCACCTTACTAACCAAGTAATCGGAAATTTGCTCAGGTGTTTTTGAAACGTCGAGCTCTTCCATCGTCACGCTGATAGGCAAGGTTACATTCACCCAACCCAGAAGCTCGGTGTGATCTGGTGCATCGTAATCACGATCGACGAGATACTCATTGACCTTCGCAGGAATGGTTTCTTCGATGATTTCCGTGACGAGATCGCGAGGTGTTTCTGTTGAGAGAACTTCATTGCGATAGCCATAAACCACTTCGCGCTGGCGGTTCATCACGTCATCGAAATCAAGAACGCGTTTACGCCAAGTGTAGTTGCGCTGCTCAACGCGTTTCTGCGCAGTCTCAACAGAGCGGTTCAGCCATGAATGTTCGAGCGCTTCGCCGTCTTTCATGCCGAAGCGTTCCATCATCGCTGTCATTCTCTCCGCAGCAGCGAAGTTGCGCATGAGATCATCTTCGAACGAAATAAAGAATTGCGAGCGACCTGGGTCGCCTTGGCGGGCGCAACGACCACGGAGCTGGCGATCAACTCGGCGAGATTCGTAGCGTTCTGTACCCATGACAAACAAGCCGCCGACTTCAGAAACGCCTTTGCCGAGTTTGATGTCGGTTCCGCGTCCGGCCATGTTGGTGGAAACGGTCACCGCGCCAGCTTGACCGGCTTGAGAAATGATTTCCGCTTCTTGTTCGTGGAACTTCGCGTTGAGAACGGAATGCGGAATTTTTGCGCGTTGCAACATCCGCGCAAGAGTTTGAGATGCTTCAACCGAAGCCGTTCCGCAAAGCACTGGCTGGCCTTTTTCGTGAGCTTCTTTGATTTTCTCGATCACCGCATTGAATTTTTCGCGGCGTGTTTTAAAAACCTGATCGTTTTCATCGACCCGTGTGTTGGGGCGATTTGTCGGGATCGGCAACACATCGAGACGATAGATGTCATGAAACTCTGCGGCTTCTGTCTCCGCAGTTCCCGTCATGCCCGCGAGTTTTTCGTAGAGGCGGAAATAGTTTTGGATCGTGATCGTCGCAAAAGTCTGAGTTTCCTTTTCAATGGCGACACCTTCTTTAGCTTCGACCGCTTGATGGAGACCATCCGACCAACGACGACCTGGCATTTCACGTCCGGTGTTGTCATCGACGATGATGACCTTGCCGTCTTTAACGACGTATTGGACGTCTTTTTCGTAAACGCAATAGGCTTTGAGCAGTTGGGAGATGTTATGGATTTTTTCCGCTTGAGTATCCATCTTCTGCTGTGCTTTTTCCTTCGCTTCGATCTTTTGCGGTTCTGTTAGATCGAGGTTGGTATCGATGTCGGCAAAGATGGTGCCGAGGTCTGGAAGGGTGAACGAATCTGCATCACCTGGAGAAAGAAACTCGCGACCCATCTCCATAAGGTCGGCATCATTGCCTTTTTCATCGATGGTGAAGTAGAGCTCCTCTTTGATCTCGAAGAGTTCTTTTTTGCGAGCGTCTTGGTGTAAAGAGAGTTCGGATTTCTCAATAAGGCGGCGGTTTTCTGGCTCCTCCATGAAACGCATCAACATGCGGTTACGCGGTTGGCCGAGTTTGATTTTGAAAAGCAAGCGCCCCGCGCCTTCCATATCACCCGCATCAGCGAGTTTCTTTGCTTCGGCAGCAAG
>JBILMI010000152.1:0-5512 GCA_044375585.1 Luteolibacter sp. | reverse complement strand
GATTCCAGCACTGCTTCACCATACCCGGCGATCTCCTGATTCGCCTTCAAAGCCAATTCGATTTTCAGAAGGCCTGTCATTCCTCTAAAAATTTGAAAATTTGCCAAAAAATCGAGAAGGTCGCCTGAACTTTTAAGTTTAATCCAATTGGCAGAAAAACATAAGACTTAGCTCAAAATCATGAAATTCCGAACTCTCACCTTTCTTGTCCTATTTGTACACGGTCTAGTTTTAGCGGATGGGCTCCCGTTGAACGATGATCGCACGAAATGCGAGGCTCCACATCAACTTTTGAAACTCGATGAGGATCAACTCGAAGAAGTGACCGTCAGTAGAACGCTCACTTTAACCCGTGCACAATGGCAACAAGCACGAGCTATAAACCCAAGTATACCAAAAACAATTTCTAGCATTTTATCCTGCACATACAATGACTGCACGTGCGGAATGGAAAACGAAAGCTACGGCATTTGGTTCAAAAACGGCACTGTTGCAGTTGTTTTCGGGTCGACTCCGGTTATGTTCGATAAGCTCACGACGGAAGCCAAAGATGAGCTCACAGCCGATCTCAATTTCCGTTTGGATGATCGCGGACAGTTTTATCAGGGCGGCAAGTTAATCCCATATCCTGAGGTAAAAGCCCGCGTTGCTTATCTCAAAGCCACCCCTGTGGACAATACGAATGCAGACCTCGCAGGACTTTATATCGACCTGCCACCTCATGTAAAATCGACAGATGCCGCTCTTGCTGAACGACTCGTAGAGCTCCAAAAATCGCCAAAATAGCTGGGCGTAATTTTTATGTGATGTGGGATATGACCGGGCTTGAGGAGCCGGAATGAGACAAATCACGAATTTCACTGAATTTCGCCCCACCTTCCCATGGGGTTGACCCCGCGCTTTTCGGTTGCTAGCTTCCGCGCCCCGCCATGAGCACTGCCCCAAATTACAAAGACACGCTGACCCTGCCGCAGACGAGTTTCCCAATGCGTGGGGACTTAGTCGAAAACGAGCCTAAGCGTTTGGAGATTTGGGAGAAAAGCGGACTTTATCAAAAAATCACTGCCGCGCGCAAATCCGCTGGCGCACCTGATTTCATCCTCCACGACGGCCCACCTTTCGCTAACGGCGACGTGCACATGGGCACAGCGCTCAACAAGTTACTCAAAGACATGGTGGTAAAATCCAAAACCATGGCCGGCTTCCACGCGCCCTTCGTTCCGGGATGGGACTGCCACGGCCTGCCGATCGAATTCAAAGTCGTCAAGCAAGCGGCCGGTCTTGAGCCCGCGGAAATCCGCCGGCGCTGCACCGAATTCGCATCCGGCTTCATCGATATCCAACGCGCCTCCTTCAAACGTCTCGGTGTTTTCGCGGATTGGCAAAATCCTTACCTCACGATGGATCCCGCGTATGAGGCTAACATCCTTCGCGTCTTCGCAAAACTTGTGGAGAACGGTTCGATCTACCAATCCAAGAAACCCGTGCAATGGTCCTACGGGGCACAAACCGCACTTGCCGAAGCTGAAGTCGAATACGCTGATAAAGTCTCTCCAGCAATCTTTGTGAAGTTTCCTCTGATCAGCGGCGCGCTTGCTGGTAAAGCCAACATGGTGATCTGGACGACCACTCCTTGGACGCTTCCTGCCAACCTCGGCATCGCATTGCATCCAGAGTTCACCTACGTCGTGGGTAAATTTTCCAATGGAGAAATAGAAGAAACCTTCGTCATCGTCCGCGAACTCCTTGAAGCCTTCGCCGTGAAGACCGGATATGCCCTGAAAGAAACGTTTTCCGAAATCAAAGGCAAAGACCTTGATGGCGCCGAGGCACAACATCCTTTCCTCAATCGCATTTCGAAAATCATTCTCGCGAATTTCGTCACCACAGAGACCGGAACCGGTGCGGTGCACATCGCGCCAGGTCACGGTGCAGACGACTATGTCGCTGGTCAACAAAACGGCTTGGAAGTTCTCTCTCCCGTCGATGACGAAGGCAACTTCACCGATGAAGTCGGCCTCGCCGAACTTGTCGGGAAACACGTTTTCAAATCAAACGGACGCATCATCGAGATCCTCGCAGAAAGCGGTCACCTGCTCGGACAAGAAGAATACAAACACTCTTATCCACATTGCTGGCGCTCGAAAACTCCGATCATCTTTCGTGCCGTTGAGCAGTTCTTCATCTCGCTCAACACCCTTCGTGGTCAAGCGCTCGAGGAAATCGACAAGGTCAAATGGATGCCCGCCTGGGGTCGCAACCGTATCTACGGAACGGTCGAGTCACGTCCTGACTGGTGCATCTCTCGCCAACGCACATGGGGAGTTCCGCTTCCTGTATTCTTCGATGAAAATGGAGGAGTTATCATCTCTGCAGAGCTCGCGAACCAAGTCGCCGACCTCGTTGAAAAAGAAGGCACCAATGTATGGTTCGAAACTTCCGATGAAGATCTCGCTGCGAAACTTGGCCTCCCAGCTGGACTCAAAAAAGGCAAAGACACGCTCGATGTTTGGATCGACTCCGGTTGCTCACATGCTGCCGTTTTAGATACCCATCCAGAACTGCATTGCCCTGCGGATCTTTATCTCGAAGCAACTGACCAGCATCGCGGTTGGTTCCAAAGCTCGCTCATGCTGTCTACTGCCTATCGCGGTCACGCGCCTTACAAGAGCGTCATGACTCACGGCTTCGTGGTCGATAAAGACACAGGTAAAAAGACCTCAAAATCCGACGATCAGAAAAAAGGTAAGCCTACAGATGCGGCTCACTTCTATAATCAATACGGTGCAGACATCGTTCGCCTCTGGGCTTCCAGCGTCGATTGGCAAAACGAAGTTCCTTTCGGTGAGGATCTCTTCAAACAAGTCGCCGAGCCTTATCGCCGCCTGCGCAATACGCTAAGAATTCTGTTAGGTAATTTAGATGGATTCCATCCAGTAGCGGGAGCAACTTACGAATACACCTTGCTCGACAAGTGGATCCTTGAGCGCCTTCACGGAGTCACTACAGAATGCCTGAAGGCCTACGAGTCTTTCGAATTCCGCAAGGTCTTCAACTCGATCAATCAATTCTGCACCACAGACCTTTCCGCAGTTTACATCGATGCATTGAAAGACCGCATGTATTGCGATGCTGCTGATTCACCGCGGCGCCTCGCATCACAAGCCGCGATGTACGAGATCTTTAGTAGCATCACTCGTTTGCTCGCGCCTATCCTCGCCTACACAGCCGATGAAGCATGGGAACACGCATCTTTCACGAACAGCACCGTCCATGAGCAAGATTTCCCCATCGCGAATCCAACTCATACGCCAAGCCAAGTCAGCAAAGATGTAGAGCGCTTATTCCAAATCAAAGCCGCGATGCAAACCGCGATCGAAGCGAAGATCCAAGCCAAGGAGTTCACTCGTAACAATGAAGCCGCTATCGAGCTCACACTTCCGGAAAGCGATGCTTCGCTAATCGCAATGCTCAACGACCGCGACTTCGCCACCGAGTTCTTCATCATCGCTGAGCTTTCTGTGAAATCAGGTTCAGAACTTTCCGCAACCGCCCGCAAAACTGAGCTCCCACTCTGCCCTCGTTGCCGCAAGCACGAGCCAGTCGTCGCCTCCGGCCTTTGCGAACGCTGCGAAGCGGTAGTCGCATAATTCTTCTTTGGAGTTTAAAAGTTAACATTTAAAATTTGTGACCCTACCCCGCCTACTCCTGTTTCTCACCCTTCCGCTTTACATCCTCGATCAAATCACGAAGGCATGGACGGTGGCGAATTTTTCCGAGCCCCCTGAGGGAGGCTTTAGTTCGCATGACATGCCATGGATGCTCATACCGGATTGGTTCCATTGGATTCGCGTTCACAACCAAGGCGTCGCCTTCGGTCTGGGCAACGGCACGACATGGGCGCCTATTGTGTTTCTGCTGGTTCCCATCATCGCGCTCATCCTGATCCGATACTTTTGGAAAAAGGGCGCGTTTGAGCATATCTTGTCTAAACTGGCGGTCGCGCTCTTGCTCTGCGGGATTTTCGGAAATTTAACGGATCGCTTGGTGCAGGGTTTTCTCCTCGAACACGCCAAAGACGGCGGCTTCTGGGAGCGCCTCTCACAAGGTTACGTGGTCGATTTCATTTCTGTGAGACTTCCCTTCTACGATAAAATCGTCCCCGCGAGTGGCGGATGGTGGCCAACCTTCAATGTCGCTGACTCCTGCATCTGCATCGCCGCGATCTTGCTGTTCCTCGGCGGATTGAAGGAGGAACAAGCGAAGAAGAGGGGTTCTGGTTCTTAGCTCCCTCTTGACCCGAGCTTGTCGAGGAGTTATTTGGGCTATTGCGTTCTCGCTGAACTTAGAAATGCTTGAGCAATAAGATTTTCAGCGACAAATCGGCCTTTGCTGGGTTTATTAGTTTCAGATTAACAGTGAACGAATGACTGAACTTCTACTTGAACCTGCCCGGAGATCCGGATGTGACGATTTGCCAGCCGTTAGCGAGCTGCTGAAAACGTCTGCCCTGCGTCAGCGGTCCCCCATTGACGATCTCTTAGATGCCGCCGTCGTGGATGAGGAAAGTTATCTCCGCGAACTCGCTCATGAGCTTGATATCCCTTGGCTGGACAACATTTCCACGGAGGAAAATACCTTGCCCCTGCGCGAAGCCTGCGGGCCTCGGGTAGCTCTCAAACATCGCTTACTACCCGTCGCCATCGAAGGCGAGGGCAATGACAAAAAGCTCATTCTTGCGACCTTCGATCCTTTCAATCTCGTCGCTCATCAAGCGGCAGCTCAGGAATTATCCATTCCATTTGAATGGCGAATGGCATCGCGGAAACGGATTCACGAGGCACTGCGTCGGCTTTACGGGGTGGGCGCGGATACGTTCGAGCAAATTTTAGATGGCCGCGATTTGGATTACGACCAGCTCTCTGATTCCGAAGACGAAGCAAACGTGATCGATGCGGATGAGGACGAGGAGGCCAGCGTAGTGAAATTTGTGAACCAGATCATCCGTGAGGCGCTCGACCAGCGCGCGACGGATATTCATGTGGAACCGCTCGCGAACAATCTGCGCATCCGCTATCGGATCGATGGCAGGCTGCTGGAAATTGCGGTGCCGGAAAACATCAAAGCCCTGCAAAGCTCGGTGATCGCGCGTTTGAAAATCATGGCACGTCTCGACATCGCCGAACGCCGCGTCCCACAGGACGGCCGTATCAACCTTCAGTTTGAAGGCGCCACGATCGACGTCCGGGTTGCCACCGTGCCAACGGTTGAAGGTGAGAGCGTTTCGCTCCGTCTCCTCAACCAAGAAAAGTTTAATCTCGCGAAGCTCGCCCTTGAGCCGTTTGTCAGAACCAAAATCGAAAGCCTGCTACACCTTCCTAACGGAATCATTCTCATCACCGGCCCGACGGGTTCCGGTAAATCCACCAGTCTCTACTCGTTCCTCAGTGAGGTAAATAGCCCCGAGAAACGCATCGTGACGGTTGAAGATCCGGTGGAGAACAAACTTACA
>JBILMI010000151.1:0-5573 GCA_044375585.1 Luteolibacter sp. | reverse complement strand
CGATAGTCGGATTGATCCCGGCTTCGCTGATTCACCTCAGCGCGATGAAGACGTAGATGGTTTTACTAACCTTGAAGAATTCAATGCCAAGACAGATCCTACGGACAATCGCTCCCATCCGGATTTGATTCAAAAACTCGTTTACGTGAGTGATGAATCGATTCAGTGGATACTGCGCCCAAGCGGATATCCCACTGCTGCTGATCCTCGCATGAATTTTGAATACAACGATACGAATAAGAAAAAGAACAAGACAGACGCTGCAGTTCAGATCGATAAAGGCGGATTATTTTTCTTGGAAGATGATGCGAAAGGGCGTTTCAAATATCTTGGATTCGAAATCAAACAGGAGAATGACAAGCGAATCGATGTCATTACTGATATAACCATCATTAAGATTGAGGATCTGAAATCTAACAAAAAAGGCCTAATTTACGAGATTCCCGCAAATTTCAGAAAAGCTGATACCCGAAAGTTTTCAAAATTTGATCGCACTGCCATATTATCATTGGAAGCAATTGGCCTGAATGGAAAGGAATTCAAAGTTGAAGAGCTTACAGACTTTGCTTTGCCTGAAGCTGATGAAAACAAGCGCTTCCGCTTGATGGAGGTTAAACCAGATAAAATTGTGGTGCGTGAGACCTTTGCAGATGGCACAACCCAAATGCACGAATTCCTCAAAAAATCATAATTTAACACAGCTCATTCCTAAAATATCAACATTTCCCAAAAAATCACTTTCCAATTGGTCAGATTCCCTTCAAAAAGTTCCCGCTCACTATGCAAAAATATCTATCGTATAGCTCAAGTCCGACTGCAGTATCTCTAATGCTGCTTGCCGCGACCATGCCCTTTAGCATCTCCTCAGCTCAATCAGTCGAATCAGGCTCCGGTAATAGTAGTATTGCCCAGCGCGAAATCATCCGTAGGACACAGACTGTTGTTGAAGCGGATCGCCTTTTTAATGAAGGTCGTGAAGCTTATGAGAAAAAAGATTTTCAGAAAGCAGTAGATAATTTCAAACAAGCATTGGGAAATGTTAGAGATGTCCCAGCTCTGGTTGATAGACATAAGAGTTACACACAACATCTAGTCGATGCTAGCGTAGCCCTCGCACAACAGCAAGCTAAGGTCGGCAAACGGGATGAAGCCCGCCAGTTACTGGAAGGAGTGCTCGCACCAGATGTGGACCCGGACAACGCTATCGCCAAAACCGAATTAGGTTATTTGGAGGATCCGATCCGCAGTAATCCAGCTCTCAATAACGATCACGTCAAAAACGTTGATCAAGTTCGTCGCAAACTCTACATGGCTCAAGGTTACTATGATCTTGGTCAGTTTAATGAAGCCAAAAAAGAGTATGAGGACATCAATCGTATCGACCCGTTCAACGAGGCAGCTCGTCGGGGTATGGAAAAAATTGCCAATACGAAAAGCGATTACTATCGCGCAGCCTATGATCATACTCGCGCTGAGCTGTTGATGAAAGTCGATGAGGCCTGGGAATTATCAGTCCCTGCAGATATTCCTGCTTTGGTTAATGATGTTAATGATGGGGTCCGGCCTTCCGATGGCGTCGCTGCCATCACAGACAAGCTTCGCTCGATCATCATTCCTAAGATTGACTTCGAGGACAGAACGGTCGAAGAAGCGATCGATTACCTGCGTCAAAAGGCGGTTGAACTCGACCGCACTGAACTTGACCCTGCGAAGCAAGGTGTGAACTTGGTCATTCGTCGTCCAACTAGCAGCTCGATTGGCGTTGGAGAGCCCGACGCCGACGCCGAGGCCGGTGACGGTTTAATGGATAGTGGTGGAGATCTTGGTAGTCTGCGTATTGATGAACTTCGTCTTCGCAACGTTCCATTAGCAGTCGCTCTGAAATACATCTGTGACAAAACCAACTTGCGTTACAAAGTTGATGACTTTGCTGTGACTCTCGTCCCAATCACTGAAGAAGGAAATGATATGTTTACTCGTACCTTTTCAGTTCCACCGGACTTCGTAACTCAATTGAATGCAGGAAACACGGATGGTGCTGCGCCTGCAAATGATAATCCATTTGAGGCTGCAGACGGCGCTGGTGCTAGTGCAGGGCTCTCAGCGCGGCCTCCGATTATTGAGCTCTTGAAACTCAATGGTATCAACTTCGCAGAGGGTAGCGCGGCTACATTGGGCACATCAGGCAGCTTATTGATCACTAATACATCAGCCGAACTCGACAAAGTGGAGCAATTAGTTGATCTCTACAGAGGTCAACAGCCGAAGCAGGTAAAAATCACCACAAAGTTTGTTGAAATCACTCAAGAAAATAGCGACGAACTCGGCTTTGACTGGGTGTTTAGTCCAATCGGTGGTTCGGGTGGAAGCATCTTTGGCCTACCTGGAACTTTAGGAAACGGAGCTGCCCGCACAGCTGCAGATTTCGTCAATCCAGTCGATGGAACTCTCATTCCAGGTATCCCAACATCGGCTTCCACAAGTGTTACTAATACCGCGACAAGTGGGCTAAGAAGTGGTGACTATGCGGTCTCTCGTAATAGCATTGATGCGATTTTGAATAATCCTAACCGTACAGCTCAGAACCCATCGGTTGCGCCTGGTATACTAGGAGTGACCGGCTTGTTCTCTGATGGCCAAGTCCAAATGA
Source organism: Luteolibacter sp. (assembly GCA_044375585.1). GTDB lineage: Bacteria > Verrucomicrobiota > Verrucomicrobiia > Verrucomicrobiales > Akkermansiaceae > Luteolibacter. The sequence goes on along the minus strand of JBILMI010000151.1, from coordinate 2,923 downwards.
TCATGCGCGGTCTCGCTCAGAAAAAAGGCAGCGATTTAATGACGGCGCCTTCCGTGACAGCTCGCTCGGGTCAAAAAGCCATTATTGAGGTCATTCGTGAATTCATTTATCCAACCGAGTATGAACCCCCTGAAATCCCGCAGAACATCGGTGGCGGCGGCGGTAACAACACCGGAGGTAATAATGTTCCAGCTAACATTCCTGTAACTCCTGCTACTCCGACGGCATGGGAAACTCGTAACACCGGCGTCACGCTTGAGATCGAACCAACGATTGGTGATAATGATTTCGTGATCGATATCCGTTTCTTACCTCAAATTGTTGAATTCGAAGGATTCGTTAACTACGGCAGTCCTATCCTTGCTCCCTCGGTGGACGCCGATGGCAATCCAGTCACTTTGGTGGTTACGGAAAACCGCATTGAGATGCCAGTTTTCTCGAAACGTAGCGTTGATACCTCACTTGCCATTTATGATGGATACACCGTTGCTGTCGGTGGTTTGATGCGTGAAGACGTTCAGATCATTGAAGATAAAGTGCCTATCCTTGGCGATATTCCAGTTATTGGAAGATTGTTCCAAAGCGAGGCAGAAAACCGAATTAAGAGCAACCTTATCATCTTCGTGACAGCTGAGATCATTGATGCAACCGGTAAACGGTTGCGTGGTGAAGAAGCTTCTATGGTTCCTTCTGACACCGTTGAGAGCTTACCTCCCATGGTCAATGATGGTGGACTGCTTCCCGACCTTAATGGTGGAGGACTTCCCATAGAATAATAGTCACTCTGAAATATCTAAAAAGGGCGAGAGGTAACTCTCGCCCTTTTTTCGGTGTTTTTAGAACGTAAATGGCCAAAATGAGGCAGTAAAGAAGTCTTGCCAATTTCTGATTCTTTGATTAATTCAATAACGTCATTCCTGCATACTAGCTGTTTGACGCGCTTCGTCTGGTCCTTTAACGCCATGGTCTCAGGAAGTATGGTTTGTAATGGCGTGACTCAAAGAATAAGAAAATGGACATCTATGTGGGCAATTTGCCCTACACCGCTACCGAAGAAGACGTAACTGATCTCTTCGCCGCATACGGCCCGGTTGAACGGGTAAAAATCATCACTGACCGTGAAACAGGCCGCTCTAAGGGGTTTGCTTTTGTTACTCTCGGTGATCAAAGCCAATTGAATGCTTCGATCGAAGCGCTCGACGGGCAAGACTATCAAGGTCGCGCACTTCGCGTGAACGCATCTGAGCCAAAAGAAGCTCGTCCCGGCGGATTCCGCAGTGGTGGCGGCGGCGGCGGCGGCGGCGGTTACGGCGGTGATCGTCGTGGCGGCGGTGGCGGCGGCTACAAAGGCGGCGGCGGCGGTGGCTACAAAGGTGGCGGCGGCGGCGGTGATCGTCGTGGCGGCGGCGGTGGCTACAAAGGCGGCGGCGGTCGTGGCAATGACGACTGGGGTTGATATTTCATTCCCCGAAAGTTTCAACGTCTACTTCCCTCGTGGAGGTAGGCGTTTTTTCATGCCTCTATGTAAAGCCGTTCCACGCGTGGCGTGATTCCAGTGAACAATTCCCATACGATCGTATCCGCGAGTAGCGCGACTTCCTTTGCAGGAATGTTTTGGCCGAAAAGTTCGACTTCATCGCCACACTCGATATCGGAATCATCGGTTAGACGGACGATGATTTGATCCATGGTGACGCGACCAATGATTGGATGTCGTTTTCCGCGAATCCATACCTCTGCGTTTTTACCGGAGACGTGACGCGGATATCCATCTCCGTAGCCAATTCCAACGGTGGCAATTCGTGTTGCTTGTTTCGTTACGTAGGTGCGTCCGTAGGAAATGCTGTGCCCTGCAGGGACGGTGCGAACCAAGGTGACGCGGGATTTTAGTGACATCACGTTGCGCAATTTTTCTTGGTAACTTGGGATGGGTGATATGCCGTAAATCATCAGTCCGGGGCGAACGAGGTTACAGCAATGATTTACATAGCCAAGAATGCCTCCGCTATTAGAAAGGTGGCGCCATTTAAATTTTTCAATACCACCAAGTTTTTCAATCGTATTTTGGAAACTTGTGATTTGTTGTAGGGTGAAAGTTTCGTCTTCATCAGAAGAGGAAAGATGTGAGGCGATTCCTTCGATACTTAAACCATCAAGCTTGTCTAGATCCTTGATCTTTTCGGGAAGGTCATCTGGAAGAAATCCGCCGCGTCCCATTCCAGTATCGACCGCTAGGTGGACGATCAAACGAACACCTCGTTGTTTCGCGATTTCATGGAAGGATTTAGCTTCTTCTAAAGTCGAGATACATGGAGTGATCTGCCGCAAAACGATTTCTTCGCGTTCTTGCTCCCAAGTTGCTCCGAGAAGGTAGATAGGAGTTTGGACACCGGCTTTGCGGATACGGCGGGCTTCGCCAATGTTTGCGACTCCGAGAAATGCAACATCGCAAGATTCTAAACAGCGTGAAATGCGCTCAAGTCCATGACCGTAAGCGCCTGCTTTGACAACGGCCATGATTTCACAGCCAGATATGTCGCGTGCGATTTCTAGATTGTATTTGAGGTTAAGGGTGTTTATCTCGACCCATGCGCGGGGTGGAGAAGCTGTAATTTCAGAGTCAATCACTATGCTTAAACTATGCAGACAAAGAGAGATCGCAAGAGCGCTGTTGCTAAAATGATAAGAAGTTCCAGCTTGCTGTTGGATTAAGGTGGCGGCTTTTATGTGCCATGCGATTGCTCTCAGTTCTAGTGGGTTTGATGTTATTTCAGAGCGGACGTGCAGCAGATCCGATTGAGATTAAGGGCTATATCACCTCGGCTATATCGCCCGATGGTGAGACTTTGGTTTTTGAGTGGTTGAATGATCTTTGGCTGGCGTCCTCGAAAGGTGGAGAAGCGAGACGCTTGGTTCATCATGC
>JBILMI010000025.1:0-20588 GCA_044375585.1 Luteolibacter sp. | reverse complement strand
GCTTCATCGAACGCGAGCTGATCCCATAGCAGGCCAGCGGCATCGTTGGCGTGGGCGGCGTGATCGACTTTTCCGCCTTCTATTTGCAGAAGAAATTTTTCCTCACTATTAAGGAAAAGTTTGAGGGCGAACTCTGACATCTCGGCGAGGGTGGGAGTTTTACTCTTGAGGTCGGAGTTATTGAGTCGGTCCACCTCAAAAGGGAGGTGGCTGTTGTTGAATAATCCCAGAACTTGTTGACTGTTAGATTTCAAGAGGGAATCGCGGTCGAGAAGAATTTCGTAACCCGATTTTTGGTATGGTGTGATCCAATCACGGGAATCGACGCGTTGTTTTGGATCGAAAAATTTCAAGCCGCCGCCGAGAAGAATATCGACCACACCGAGGTATTGGGAAGCGATGAGGTGTTCGTCTTGGCGATTTTTGGTAACGGCAGCGAAGCCTGCGGGTGTCGCGTGAGTGATGGTGGTAGAAGTAACAAGTCCGGTGCGGTGACCGAGGTTTTTGAGATAGCGATGGATGGGGGTGGATTCACTGCCATCGGGCCGGACGTTGATGGAGTTATTATTGATTTTCATGCCGCCACCCCATGCGGAAGAAGCGGCAGCGGAATCGGTGACGTAGGAATCAGCGGAGCTGTTTTCCATGAGTCCGCGGGTGGATTTAGGATCGTTGATCAGCTCCCACCAGCGTGTGCCTTTGCCGTGGACGATGTGGGAGAAATTTTCCGCCATGCTGAGCACGCCGTGGCTCATGCCGTCCGCGACCATGAACACGATGCCTTTGACTTTACTGGACTTCTTGCTTTCAGGTTTTTTCTCGCAGCCGCCGAGCAAAGAAGCCACTGCGGAGAGTCCCCCGAGTTTGATTAAATTTCTCCGTCCGATGCGTGTTTCAGTCATTTGTAAAATGCTAGGAATTTGCTTTTTCACCTAGCGCGGAGAATACACTGGAGAGCCAGTCTGGGAAGGGGAAAAGGGAGTTAGCCCCATTGAGATGACCCCATTTAGAGCCTAAACGCCTGTCCATCTATTGTGATGAACATTACGTTTCCGTGAAATTATATTAAGATGGGAAAACCATGGTTTGGGTCAAAAAAAATCCACCCCCCGACAAACAAGGGGTGGATCAACAACTAATATCTACCTACTGATTAGAAGGAGTACTGGAGTCCGAGTGCGATACCCAGATCTTTTTCGAGAAGGGAATCACCAAAGACTTGTGTTTCAGCTGAAAGGGTCGCGGCGACATTTTCATTGATCTGATATCCAACATAGGCTTCGATAGCACCTACGTCTTCGCCTTCAACAAGACCTGGAGCGAGTAATGAAGCTAGAGAAGAGGAGTGCATCGAAAAGAGATGGCTATATGTCAGTCCTCCAAAGAATTGACCCGATTGATACTTGATTCCAGCCTCGGCCATTAGACCTTCAGACGAAGCAATGAGACCCTGAAAGTCGACTCCAAAATATCCGTAACCAAGTCCACCGACTAGCGAGAAACCCTGTTCCAGCTCGTGGGTGTAATTCACGATCAACCGGGTGTCTGTGAAGTTGAAATCGCCAGCGATACCGCCCTGCCCAGGAAGTCCACCAAGCCCACCAAGGGCGATTGAGCCGTAAGTTTTCTCAAAGCTTCCGTCTACCGAGAAACCGTGTGACAAATCGAAACCGCCGACGAGTTTGAATCCAGAGGCGTCTTCTGTGATGGAATCAGTGCCGAGTGCGCTGAGTGTAAATTCATTGTACACGCCGCTCACACCCAGATAAGGGCTGATTCCTGCTGCTGTTGGGGAGCTTGTTGCAGTAGCCGATGTATCACCAGCATACGCCATGGCGCATGTGAGGACTGTTGCGGATAATGTAGCGATGCAATATTTGTTTTTCATAATATTTAATTTTGGTTTCGTGGGATGTTTTGCGTAAATGAATGTTGTTTAGCTTATTCCTGGAAAGTGTTTTACTTGCAGGGAATTTGCTTATTCACGCGGCAGAAATTTATCGCGTGGCACCGGTCGGTCAAGAGGAAAGGGGAGTTTTTTTTAAAATCTAAAACGCTAAAATCAAAGGAGATAATACGCTTATTTACGATCATTTGGTCACGGGTTTACAGACTTAACGGCTCAGATCCCCCGCCCTACTGCGGCTTTCGGTCTGTTGCGGGATCTAGTGTTATGAGCGTCCGGCGAATCAGGTGTGATCGAGAACCAAGATTCGGCCGTCTTTCAAATGGATTTACATGGTTTTCCTTAATTATTGCGGACCTAAAGGGACCACCACTCGACTCCTCTTCAACGCCGCTTCAACCTTCATTTTCAGCAAACCACGCTCAATCAAACTTCAATTATAAACACCAACTATTGGCTTTTGAAGTTTTAAGTAGCTTCGTCTTCAAGCGGAGCTTTGGGGAGCTTATCGACTTCTTCGAGTAGATTGACGATTTCCACACCGCGTATCGCGGAGTTATCGTGTTTGAAGCGCAGCACAGGAGTCGATTTTAAAACCACCCGTTTCATCACCGCTTTTTGAATCGAGCCGTGGGCTTTATTGAGTTTCTCAATGATCGGCTCAGCGGAGCCGCCGATCACGCCGATCCAGACTCGGCCTTCTTTGAGATCGTCCGTCACCTCTACCGCGCTGACGGTGACCATTTTACCGTTCCATTCGTAATCGTGTTGGATCACCGTGGAAATTTCACGGCGAAGCAGTTCGTTGACTCGATCAATACGGCGGGACACAGGAGGAAGATATTTGGTTTAGAAAACTAACCGATTTCGGTTTCAACAAATCTTAGAGCGTCTGCGCCACTTTTTCGAGAGTGTAGCACTCGATAATATCGCCTTCTTGATATTCGTTAAATTCACCGAGGCGGATACCGCATTCGAAGTTAGTTCTGACTTCTTCGACTTCTTCGTGGAAGCGGCGGAGGGTGGACATTTTACCATCGAACACAGGGATGCCACCGCGGACAACGCGGGCGTGTGCTTTGCGATGGACTTTACCATCCGTGATAAAGCAACCAGCGGCCTTGCCTTTATTGACTTTGAAAACTTGTCGGCACTCCGCGTGACCCATAATCAACTCACGGGACAGCGGATCGAGAAGACCGAGCATTGCCTCGCGAACTTGATCGATGAGTTCGTAAACGATCGAATAAAGTTTGATCTCAACGTTGGCTGCCTTGGCGGATTTAACGGCTTTCGCTTCCACTTTTACGTTGAAGCCAAGAATGATCGCTTCGGATGAGCTGGCGTAAGTGATATCGGATTCGGTGATTGGACCAGCAGCTGCCGTGATGAATTGGCAATCCACTTTTTCGGATTGAATGGCCTCGATGGCTTTTTTGATCGCCTCAACCGAACCTTGAACGTCACATTTGAGAATGATTTTGAGCTGATTTTTTCCACCACCATCATTGACCATGGAGAAAAGGTCTTCCATGCGGTTGCGATGCTGTGGCTTGAGGCGCTTCAATCTCAGCTCTTCCTGGCGCTCGGAAGCGAGTGATTTTGCTTCGCGCTCCGTCTTCATCTCGGTCAAGTGATCGCCGACATTTGGAAGTTCTTCGAAACCGATGACTTCGACAGGAGTTCCTGGAAGCGCTAATTTCACGCTCTCGCCAAGATCGTTAATCAAAGACCTCACTTTTCCTGAGAACGGTCCACAGATGAAAGGAGTGCCTACTTTTAAAGTGCCGGACTCAACGATCACCGTAGCGGTGGTGCCGCGACCTGGAACGACTCGCGCCTCGATCACGCCAGCGCGTGTGGTGGCTTTTGGGTTCGCTTTAAGCTCAAGCACTTCCGCTTGGAGAACAATCAGTTCGAGCAAATCGTCCATGCCCTCACCTTTGAGTGCCGAAATGCATGCAAACTCGGTATCGCCACCGTAGTCCGTGGTTTGCAAACCATTTTCTGCGAGCTGCGATTTCACGCGCTCGACGTTAGCTGATGGGAGATCGCATTTGTTGATTGCGACGATGATGGTCTTCTTCGCTTTTTGCGCGTGTTTGATTGCTTCAAGCGTTTGCGGCATGATGCCGTCGTTGGCAGCAACCACGATGATCGCGATATCGGTAATGCTCGCGCCACGCTTGCGCATGTCAGAGAAAATGGCGTGACCCGGTGTATCGAGAAACGTGATCAACTGATCATTGTGGTTCACCTGATATGCACCGATGTGCTGAGTGATTCCACCTGCTTCGCCGCTGACCACTTTGCTCTTCCGATAGTAATCGAGAATAGAGGTTTTTCCGTGGTCGACGTGACCCATGATCGTGACGATGGGTGGTCTGGTTTGGAGTAAATTTTCGGGTTCTTTAACCGGAGCTTCTGGCTCGACGATCACTTCATCTACTTTGTGGAAACCTTTTTCCTTATCGCGTTTTTCACGCTCAAAAGTGAATCCATGGATTTCACAAACTTGAGCTGCGATTTCTGGCTCGAGCGGCTGATTCGGTGCTGGGAAAACTCCCAGTTTAATCAAATCCGCCATCACGTTGAATGGTTTTAAGCCAAGGCGTGCTGCGAGATCCGGAACCAAAATCGGTGGCTTGATGACGATCAGCTTCGAATCGGAAGAATCGCCTGAATCCGTGACTGCTGAAACCTGAACTGCTGCAACAGGAGCGATGTCCTGATTTTTGATGAAGTTTGGATCGATTTCGTCCTTATCTAAAATCTTGGAAATGGTTCCTAAAACTTTCTTACCCGTTACTGAAGCTTTTTTCGCCTTGGGTTTCTTTTCCTCAGTGAATAAGTCCAAAGCATTCGCCTTCGCAGTTTCGAGTTTACTGGGCGCGATTACGACTTCAGCCTCCTTACGTTGACGCTCTCTGCGGGAAGGCTTTTTCTGATCGTCGATAAGATCGAGGATTTTCTTAGGCTTGTTTGAGGTATTATCGCTATTTTTTGGCATCCGGCGTTCTGAGTATGAGAGTAATCGGTCTAGAGTTTTATCTGAAGGGTTGAAAAATGGTAATTTGCGAAATCTTAGTTAGCTGCGGCTTCTCCTGCAGCGATACTTTTCGCTCTTTCTAGGATCGCCTCTGCTTCCTCAACGCTGAGCTCGAGTGAGCTCGTGAGGAATTCAACTGGCATATCAATGATCATCTCAGCACTAACTCCGCCGAATAGGGTGAGTTTTGCTGCAAGTTCGTCAGTAATGCCAAGCTGCTCGCCCAAAGTGTGAGCAACTCCGCCGATTTTTTCTTTAAATTGTTCTTCCTTGGTCTCGTCTTTACGGACTTGAACATCCCAACCCATCAGGCGTGAGGACAAGCGCGCGTTCTGGCCTTTTCTGCCAATCGCTTTGCTGAGATCTTCTTCGCTCACGGTCACGAGAACGATCTTCTCTTCTTTGTTCACCGCGATCGTAATCAGCTCAGCTGGCTTGAGAGCCTCACGAACCAATTCGGCCGGATCTTCGCTCCAGCGGATGATATCGACTTTCTCGTTGTTGAGTTCGCGAACGATGTTTTTGACACGAGCGCCGCGCATTCCAACACAGGCACCAACTGGATCGACTTTGGGATCGGTGCTCCATACGGCGACTTTCGTGCGGAAACCAGCTTCGCGAGCAATCGAGCGGATCTCAACCGTGCGGTCGGAAATTTCGTTTACTTCGGCCTCGAACAGGCGGCGCACGAAGTTTGGATGACTGCGAGAAAGGATGATTTCCGGGCCACGACCCTCATTTTCAACAGCCAAGACGTAGCATCGAATGCGATCGCCAATATTGTAATCTTCGCCTTGAACGCGCTCACGGTTCGGCATGATTCCTTCGAATTTGCCGAGATCGATCATCACGTCGTTGCGCTCGAAGCGGCGGACGGTTCCGGAAACAACGTCGCCGGCACGGTCTTTAAATTCCTCATAAATCATTTCCTTCTCCGCTTGGCGAAGGCGCTGCATCATCGTTTGCTTGGCAGTTTGGACAGCAATACGACCGAAATCTTTAGGGGTGACGTTGAATTCCAGCACTCCGCCGACTTCAATTTCTGGGTTCTTTTTCTGAGCAATACTGATAGGAACTTCATTGAATTTGTCCATTTGATCGCCATCTGCGACCACATTGAGTGCTGCGAAAATCTTGGTATTGCCCTTTTTAGTGTCAACTTCAGCCCGCAGAGTTTCAATCGCATCGGCTCCAGGAACCATTTTACGATAAGCAGAAACAAAAGAAAACTCGAGCGCCGCAACGATCTTATTGCGGTCGATTCCTTTTTCTTTTTCGTAATATTCGATGAGTGCGACGATGTCGTTGGTCATGGCTAGCGGTGGACGGGCAGTTTGAGGAAAAATCGCTTTTTCCAGATGTGAATGAAGGTTCTGTAGACGCAAAAGAGTGGGTATATGACCCACTCTCCATGTTACAGAGGTTGTTCGTTGGAGTCTTTTAATTCAGTTTAGTAGAGCCTTGCAAGCTGAAAGTCTTGCATGGAAACGACTCCAGATATCCAGGAATCGATCATTTTAAAGCCAGTTAGCGCCTCACTCCATCCCCTAAAGCCCGCGCCAGCGCACATCTCTGATCTGTGCGGTGGTCTGCCAGGTAGCTAGGCCAAAAGGCACACATTCCTCGATGCCACCCTGCCTTGAGGACAAGGTTTTACCCGTAGTATCAAGATCGACGAGCTTTTCGCCGTCCCTCACCAATCGGATCTGATACCAGACCTCGGTCTCGAAAGGGTGAAAGGCACGAGTTTCGTTTTCTGACGAGTCCTTACCATCGATGGAGAAAATTCCGACCAAACTATCGCCCTATCCCCCGACAACCAAAGTGACGCACTCGTCCAGGCCTCGGACTGGAAACGTCACCGCACAAAACCCACCAAATGGTCCCATCCATTTCCGATGCTCCAAAATACGGAATTACCAATTACCCGCCGAAAGTCTCTCTCTTACTTGAAGTTTGAAGTTTGAAGTTTTGAGTTTTGACCTAGCGTCCGCGCATGCTCTCCATTGAAAGACTCACAGGCTTCGCCGACGAAGCATCCCGGGGTATCGACAAACAGATAGCGGCCACCCAAGAACTCGGTTGGCATGCCATTTCCACCCGCATGATTGGGAATGCAAATATCCACGATATGCAGGAAGAGGATTTCCAAATAGCGGCAGACAAACTTGAAGCTGCTGCAATCACTGTCCCAGAATTTGGATCCGCGATCGGCAACTGGGGTAAAAAAATCAGTTCAGATTTTTCGATCACCCTTGCAGAAATCGAGCGCGCGATCCCACGTATGAATCGTCTGAAAACACCGATGATCCGCATCATGTCCTACGCTCAGGAGCCATGGGGAACTGATCAAAACGAAGCTGAACGCTTCCGCCGCCTGCGTGAAATCGTCAAACGTTTTGCCGATGAAGGTCTCACCGCGATTCACGAAAACTGCATGAATTGGGGCGGTTTTTCTGCCGAGCATTCCTTGCGTCTCGTCGAAGAAGTTCCCGGCCTGAAACTCGTTTTCGATACCGGGAATCCTGTTTTTCAACTTGATCGTTCCAAACCGGAACCTTTTCCATGGCAAGACCCCATGGAGTTCTGGCTGAAAGTCAAAGACCACGTCGCGCACTTCCACATCAAAGATTGCATCAATCCTGTCTCTAAAGACGTCGAACCAGAATACACGATGCCCGGCCTCGGTCAGGCCAAAATTCGTGAAATTCTAACCGACGCCCACCAATCCAATTACAAAGGCTGGATCGCTATCGAACCACACGTCGCAACAGTTTTTCATGCACCAGATCCATCTGCTATCGATTGGAATCAATGCTACAACTCATACGTCGAATACGGTCGCCAAATCGTGCGATTGATCGCGACGCTATAGGAGAGCCGGTCTCCGACCACCTTTAAACTACATCACCACCTCATTCAGCACTTCGCGTGAAACATTAGCTCCCGACCAGACCACACTGTTGACGACTCGCGCGCCGCTGCCAATCCGCGCACCTTTTCCAATCACGCTGTTTTCAATCACCGCTCCTTCTTCGACCATCGCTTCGGGGTGAATGAGTTGCTGCAGGGCGAGCTTCTGATGCGCTGCGAGATAAGATTCCACATCGCCAAGATCCATCCATTCTCCTTCATCAAGAACCACCGCACCGATTTCTCCTTCACGCACTAGCTCCTGAAATGCCGGTATCACAGCCACAATTTCTCCTGCCTGTATTCTTTTGAGGAATGATTTTTTTACACAGTATATTCCTGTAAAGACGTGAGTTCCAGGCAAGCCTATCACTTCGCTTCTCACATCTTCCACACGGTTATTTTCTCCGAGAGAAATCCGCTTTTCACCACCGTTAGATCGCAAAGCGAGTGTCACTTCATCGCCACTGGATTCATGTGCATCGACTAACTTTTTCAAATCCATCGATGAAAAAATATCTCCATTGTGAATCAATAAGTTTCCTTCCTCTATCCAACTCTCAATATTTTTCAACCCGCCACCAGTTTCTAACAAGATTGGTTCATGAAAAAACGTTACATCTCTATCGCCTCCAAATCCCTGCCATTTTTCTGGCAAATGATGCGTATTGATCGCAAACCGCTTGCAGCCAAGAGCCTCGCAAGCCTCCACCGCCCATTCGGCGAGTGGCTTATGAAAGAGCGGTACGAGCGGCTTCGGAAACGCATCGGTCAGAGGCTTTAACCTCGTTCCAAGTCCCGCTCCCAAGATAAATGCCTGCGTAATCATCTAGATGTTTCTAGCCTCCAAATTGCAAAGTTCCAAACCTCAATCGAGCTTGGAGCATTTTTCTGAAATAAATCAGCGGGAAATTTCATTTTTAGAGATACTTACTAAGATCAACACCGCTCTTAGGGTGTCTCAAATTCAAATACACAGCCTATGAAACCATTTATCACAGCCGCCATCATCGGAGCATTCGCGTTCACATCTTCATTTGCAGCAGAAGTCGGCAAAACTGCGCCTGCTTTCAGCGCAAAAACCGCCAAAGGTACCGAAGTCAACCTAGCTGATTACAAAGACAAGGTCGTCGTCTTGGAGTGGACCAACTTCAGTTGCCCTTTCGTTACAAAGCATTACTCCTCAAAAAACATGCAATCTCTCCAAGCCGCATACGTCGAAAAAGGTGTGATTTGGCTGACTGTTAATTCTTCGGCTGAGGGCAAACAAGCCTATCTTCCCGCTAGTGAACTTGCCAAGAAAACCGCTGCAGAGGGCAGCAAAGCCACTGAAGTCATCGTCGACGCGGACGGCAAAGTTGGCAAAGCCTTCGATGCGAAAGTCACGCCACACATGATGATCATCGCAAAAAACGGCACGCTCGCCTACTCAGGCGCGATCGATTCCATACCATCGGTAAAAGCTGAGGACATTGAATCCGCCGATAAATTATTCGCGAATGCGCTCGATGCCGTGCTGGCGGGCAAAGAAGTCACTAACGCCACCAACAAGCCTTACGGTTGCGGAGTAAAATACTAAATCTCGCTTTATAGTCACACACCATCAAAACCGTCGCCCACAAAGCGGCGGTTTTTTATTACCTAGAGGCTGGACCGTTTGACTCCAGCCTGCCCCGATGCAATCGGTGGTCGCGCTGCATGGATGTATTTCATGACCGCCGCTTCATCAGCTTTGGAAAGACCTGCGTTCCATGCCATCCCGGGAACCACAATGTGCCAATCAGCATCAGAAACTTTGGAAGGTATCATCGGCTCATGGCAACGCCCACACTGGATCATATAAATTGCATGACCCCTCTGCAAAGCCTCCAAAGATTGTCCACTTTGCTCAGCGAGCGCCGCATCCGGGGTGGGGATTTGCCGACTTTCAATGCATCCAGCCACCAAGCTCACCGCGATGATCATCCAAATCCATTTCATAGCCCTAGATAATCAAAGTAAACCCCCAGCGACAATCTCAATACTAAGTAAGGAACGTTTTTGACAAATTCCCTGCAATCCTCAACCCTCCGCGCACAGAATCTTTTTTTAGAAAACCACTATTCATGAGCTACATCCGCACTTTCACCACAGGCTCCGGCAAAGAAGGCAAATTCCATTCCCTTCCAGCTCTCTCTGAAGACGGCTTTCCGAACCTTTCTAAACTTCCTGTCTCCATCCGTATCGTACTCGAATCGGTTCTACGCAATGTCGATGGACGCAAAGTCACGTTAGATGACGTAAAAAATCTCGCGAACTACGACGCAAAGAATCCAGGTGAATACGAAATTCCTTTCACTGTCGCCCGTATTGTTCTTCAGGATTTCACCGGAGTTCCTCTACTCGTCGATATCGCAGCGATGCGTGACGCAGCTGTTGCCCGTGGTGCCGATGCTTCGAAAATCGAACCTCTCGTCCCTGTAGATCTCGTTATCGATCACTCAGTGCAAGTCGATTTCGCAGGTTCTCAGACCGCTCTTGACCGCAACATGGCGATCGAGTTCATCCGCAACCGAGAGCGCTACGAGTTCCTCAAATGGGGACAACAAGCATTCGATACATTTTCCGTAGTTCCTCCTGGCATAGGCATCGTTCACCAAGTGAACCTTGAGTATCTTGCCAAAGGCGTGCTCTCAAAAGACGGCACTTACTACCCGGATACACTTGTTGGAACTGACTCTCACACCACGATGATCAACGGCCTCGGCGTCGTCGGTTGGGGTGTTGGCGGCATCGAAGCAGAAGCCGGAATGCTCGGTCAACCTGTCACCTTCCTCGTGCCCGAAGTCGTCGGAGTTTATCTCCACGGCTCCCTCGCAGAAGGCGTCACCGCAACCGACCTCACTCTCCGCGTTACAGAAATCCTCCGCAAACATGGCGTTGTCGGAAAATTCGTAGAGTTCTATGGTCCAGGCGCAACCGCGCTTTCCCTTCCTGACCGCGCAACCATCGCCAACATGGCTCCCGAATACGGCGCAACCATGGGCTTTTTCCCCGTCGATGGTGAAACAATCAATTACCTGCGTGGCACTGGCCGCAGCGAGGAACTCTGCACCACGGTCGAAAACTACTACAAGGCACAAGGCCTCTTTGGGATCCCCGACAAAGGCGATTGCGAATACAAAGATCTTCTCGAACTCGACCTCGCCACTATCGTGCCGGCTGTAGCTGGACCGAAACGCCCACAAGATCGCATCGATGTTCCCGCGCTCCGCGACAGCTTTAACAAACTCTTCACCGCATCCCCAGCAGAAGGCGGCTTCGGCCTCAGCGCAGATCAACGCAACATCACCGTCCCAGTCGAAATGCCAGAACCAGCCGGTTACGCAGTCGGCTCTCTCTTGGAAGGCGTCACTCCCGGCTCCGAGCGAGACAAAGCCGAGATGACCTCCAATCGTCCGACTCCAAACAGGGTTCTCACCAAAGAAGCCTTTGAACCAATCAGCACTGAAATCCGTCACGGCTCGGTACTCATCGCTGCAATCACCAGCTGCACCAACACCTCCAACCCAAGCGTCATGCTCGCTGCCGGTTTGGTCGCGAAGGCAGCAAACGAACTTGGTCTCACCATCGCACCTTTTGTGAAAACTTCCCTCGGACCAGGATCTCGCGTCGTCACCGATTATCTGGACGCCACAGGCCTCACCAAAGAACTCGACCAACTCGGCTTCGAGACAGTCGGCTACGGTTGCACAACTTGTATCGGAAACTCCGGTCCACTCCATCCAGCTATCGAAGGCGCAATCAAAGCAGGTAATCTTGTCTGCGCTTCAGTGCTTTCCGGAAACCGTAACTTCGAGGCTCGGGTTCACGGTTCGATCAAATCAAACTTCCTCATGTCTCCTCCACTCGTCGTTGCCTACGCCCTTGCTGGCCGCGTAGATATCGACCTCACCACCGAACCCCTCGGCAGCGACAAAAACGGCAACCCAGTTTTCCTCAAAGACCTCTGGCCGACCCAAGCGGAAATCAAAGCTCAACTTGATGCAGCTCTTAAACCTGAGGTTTACGAGAGACTTTACGGCAACGTCGATACAGCAAATCCGAAATGGGGCGAAATCAACGGCTCCACCGGTGCAATTTACAAATGGGATGAAAAATCCACTTACGTCCAGTCTCCGCCGTTTTTCGAAACCAAAATCGGCGTAAGCGAAGACATCACTGGGGCACGTCCGCTCGGCATCTTTGGAGATTCCGTCACCACCGACCACATCTCACCTGCCGGAGCGATCAAAGAAACCTCCCCCGCTGGCCAATACCTACTTGCGAACGGCGTCGATACTGCATCATTCAACTCCTATGGAGCACGGCGTGGCAACGACCGCGTCATGACCCGCGGCACTTTTGCCAACGTCCGCATCAAAAACTTGATGTGCCCGGGAATCGAAGGAGGTTACACTCAATATTTCGGTGCCAAAAGCGTTGTCGCTCCTGATCAAGAGATTGCATCTGTCAGCGGTGCGATCCCAACCTTCATCTACGATGCGTGCATGGCTTACCAAGAAGAAGGCACGCCGCTTATCGCCATCGGTGGCGAAGACTATGGCATGGGCTCATCCCGTGACTGGGCGGCAAAAGGAACGAGACTTCTCGGTGTCAAAGCTGTCGTCACCAAATCCTTCGAACGTATCCACCGCTCTAATCTCATCGGTATGGGCGTGCTTCCTCTCAACTTCATCGACAAAGCAGATTACGATAAAGTGAAAGATCTAGCAGACGCGAAGTTCGATATCACTGGCATCGCCGGAGAACTCAAACCGATGCAACTCGCGACTCTAACCGCTACCAAACCTGACGGCAGCAAAATCGAGATCCCACTCAAAGTGCGTCTCGATACCCCAGCTGAAGTCGATTACTACAACGCCGGCGGCATCCTGCCTTACGTCCTCGACCAGATTCTGGCTTAATCTAAGGAAAGAATCTAATCCTCCTTCTCCTCATTTAGCGCACCGTAGGCTTCAGCACAAACAGACCTTCTGTGGTTTTATACGAGTCGGACATTTTCATGCGTTTGGATTCGTGGTGAGCACCCCAGGAATCAGAGAAAATAATTTCTTCGGTTTTATCGTTATAGCCAATGATGATGCGCATATGGCCACCAGCGGTTTGCGGGTTAAGTTGAGGAACTTCAGGATACTTACCGAGTTCGAGCGCCCAAAGCAGTGGTAACCCGCTATCGACGTAGCTGTGAATTTCTTTAAGAAACTTACGCTCATCAATGGGTTGCCCTACGAAGTATTCGCCCTTTTTCACTTCTACTTGAGTGAATGGCCTACCCATTCCGATGATATCGAGGCGAGTTTTGAAACGATAATCAATCTTATCCAGTTCCTTCGCCATAAGTAGTGTGTTGGTACCTCTTTGAGGATCAGCATCAGAAATCTGTGCGATCTGATGCATGTCAGCTCCGATGCCGTAATATTCAAAAACTCGCTGAACACTGGCGCAAACGCAGTAGCCCTTATCTCCTTGATCTACCATTGGCAGGTTAGAAATAAACACATCACCGTTGGCTTCTTTTTTTACGTTTTTAGGGAAATCTCCGAGTTTAGCTGCGGCTCCACCACGAGTATTCGTCATGGATGCAGCCAATGAACCGATTGCATTTGGACGTGCGATACGAAGCCTTAAAAACTCGAAATCTGCTTTTCCCAAAGCTCCCTCGTTATACTCTAACAACGCCACACCGGTCTCTCTGGAATTCCATGAATAACCCTCAGTCAAGAGACCGCTTTTTGCATCCGCCTTTCGTTGTTGCGGTTTTGCAACTAGAATTTCGCCCACCATTTTACCCGCGGTTTTAAAGCGCTCAGTAAATACTTCCCTCGTAATCTGTCCGCTGTCAGCACGATTGTAGATCGAGACCGAAATCAGATTTAGCCGACCCTCCGCAAAATCAACAGTCACTTCCTGCACGGGCACCTTCCCATCAAATGCAGTGAGATCGATTTCCGCATTTCCATAAAGCTTACGAGTTAGCTTCGCCCGCGTGCGATCTAGAGTCAGCCAAACGTAGAGCTTATTGTTATTCTCTGTGAAGGTTTTTTCAAAATCATCCGCGGTCATCTTCCAGCTTTCTGACGCTTTGAGTAATGGATCAATCGAGCATGGAATAGAAGCAGCACTGAGAGCCGGTCCCAGTATGAAGCATATTAGAGAGATGAATAAAAAACGAAAAATCCGATGCATCGATGTGAACTCTAGTTTGAAAAACTCATTCATCAAGAAATTCGCAGAACAAAACGCCAATGGAGTCACTGAATAAGACTTTGTAGCATGGAGATTTTTGAGGGATAATGATCTGCGATTTAAAAATCCCGCCGTCCTTGAAGCGCGCGAATCAACGTCAACTCATCCGCATGTTCTAATCCACCACCAGCGGGAAGACCTTGGGCGATTCGGGTGACTTTGGCAGATTTTCCACGTAACATATCCGCCAGATAATTCGAAGTGGCCTCTCCTTCCACATCTGCTCCAAGAGCGAGGATAATTTCCATATTACCATCTTTGGTATCAACGCGCTGCAATAGCTGTGGGATATTTAAATCCTCCGGAGAAACGCGATCTAAGGGTGATAATTTTCCACCTAAGCAATGATACTTACCTTTAAAAACTCCAGCGCGCTCCAGCGGGAGAACATCGGTTGCTTGTTCGACCACACACAACAGCGATTCATCGCGTTTCTCATCCGCGCAGATTTCGCAAATTTCACGAGTCGCAAAAAATCCACAAACTGGACATGGGATAATCGTTTCGTGAGCGTGGATGAGAGACTCGGAAAGCTTGATCGGTTCTGCCTTTTTATTTTGAAGCAGCCAAACGGCCATTCGCTCCGCACTGCGCGGACCAACCCCAGGAAGTCGTTTTAGCTCGGCGACCAAATTTCTAACAGAATCTGGAAAATCAGCACGTGCCATCGTTTTGTTTCGTATTGTTTTGCTCTGCTATATCTACAGGCGCTTCATAATTCATGGAGTAAACCATCGCGCAGCAACCAGACCACAAAAGCCCCACCACAGCCACCCCGATTTCGGGTTTATATGATGCCAGCAATAATACCGGCGCCCAGAAGAAGGTGATCATCAGAGCGAGCACCCAGATTAAAAGGCGACGCCAGCTTCCTTGAATATTCAACATAACAGCCGCTATGCTCAACACCAACGCACCTGCTGCACCCCAGATCAAATAGGGATTTAAAGATTGCGCCGGAGCAGAAAATCCAGGCTTCAGCATCACCGCCGCGATCCAGTTGTCCAAGCGCTCTATTATTCCTAAAAAATCCAGCCCAGCCGCGAGACCCATACCCAATAGCGCGATCGCTACCGTAGCGAAACCGACATGCGCTGGTTGTTTATGCGTCTGATCCATTATCGGAGAATTTGGGTCAATTGCTCTGTGTGACTCAGCGGCGAAACTTTTTCTAAAACTGCTTCGATCTTTCCATCCACGCCGATGACGAACGTGCTGCGCTCGATCCCCATGAATTTTTTACCCAGCATCGATTTTTGCACCCAGACACCGTATGCATTGACGATTTGCTTATCTTCATCCGCAATCAATGGATAAGGTAGATTTTTCTTTGAAATGAATTTTCGGTGACTTGCCACGCTGTCTGCGCTTACGCCAAAAACGCGCGCTTTATCTTTGATCTCATCCCAATGCTCGCGCAGTGAACACGCCTGAATGGTGCAGCCAGGAGTATTGTCTTTTGGGTAAAAAAACAGAACCACCCGCTCACCAAGTAAGTCCGCAAGCGAAACTTGAGCTTCATTTTCTCCATCCACGACCTTAGCATGGAAATTAGGCGCTATATCACCAACCTTTGGTTTCATGCGCCTACCTTCACCCTCTCCTTGCCACAAATCAACTCCTGCTTTAACCATTCATTCATGCATTTCATTTTTTGATATTCTGACATTCATAAAATTCCTTGATTATCTCCATATTTCGACTCGCTAATCTCTCTCCACTTTATCAATTTCGATCATTGATTTTACGTATTTCCATCCTTCTACTATCCACTGGTATTTTATATGCCGAGGATCCCATTGCTGAGGCAACGAAAAACCCTATGTCCCTTCTGCCAAATGGCAGTGTATTGCATGACGTTCTGCTTCCTCGTTACGACAAAGAACGCAATCTTGTCGGCGATCTTAAAGCGGAAATCATGACTCTGATCAACCAGAAGGAAATCCAAGGAGAAAACGTCCTCATCAAATTTTATAAGCCCGACCGTAGCCTTCGTGGAAAAGTGCAGCTTCAAAAAGCCATATTTAATCAAACTATCTCCCAACTTCGTGCGGACGAACCAATTGAAATCACCACCGACAACCTTAATGCCAAAGGCGAGGGATTAATTTATAATTTCCAAAACGAAAACGGTCAGGGATTCCTCATCGGCCCCTCAACCACTTGGATTTCCTACTCAGCACCCACCACTTCGATGCGCCCAAATACCACTAAAACCGCCGCTCTCCTCGCCCTGTGCCTTGCCCCTTCTCTCACCATTGCCGCACCGCCCACAAACGTCTCTGAATCTGAACTTGCCGAAATCAACAAGGCAGCGGCTTCCGTTAAACCACAGCTCAGCGCCCAGAGCGATGAGATCAGCGCTAGCCTCGAAGCGGACCTAGCCGAAGCAAAAAAAGCCGCTGATGCCGCCCACAGCTTTGTCAAATCAGCTGATTTAAAAGACGTTTCCACCGAAACGACAACCACCGAAGGCGCACCTCTCGAAATTGCCCCAGGTCCAAAAGACACAGTAATTAAATGCGACGGCGGCATGTATTTTGACGCCGAGGCAGGTATCCTGGTTTATCTGAAAAACGTCTCAGTCACCGATCCGCGCTTCACCCTCAGCGGAGCGGATGAGCTTAAAGTATTCTTCGAGAAAAAAGAGCCCAAAAAACCAGTCCCAGCCGATAAAAAAGAGGATGATAAAAATAAGGTGGTGAAGAAGCCCGAGGTTTCCGGTCCAGCCGCAAATTTTGGTAACGTTAAAAAACTTATCGCGACCGGCACCGTCCACCTCGTTCAGAAAAGCGTCGCTGGCAAAGAACCCGTCGAAGCCAGTGGTGGAATCCTTACTTACGATGTGCCCAAGGGAGAAATCATCATTAGCCAGCGCTACCCATGGGTCAAACAAGGCAACTTTTACGCCCGTGCCAAACAACCCAACCTCACACTCAGACTGCTCAACACCGGCTCCTTTTCCACCCAAGGCGAATGGGAAGTGGGCGCTAGCAATCTCAAATTCGACGGTCGCTAACTCTATTGCCTGAGGCTTAACGTTTTAATTTATAGTTTATCCCATGACCCACGATCCCGGCACCACCTGCACACACATCGATACAGCTGTCCTCGCAGCCGAAGGATTGAAAAAATCTTACTCCGGCCGCGTGGTAGTGAACGATGTTTCCATCACGGTTCAGCCCAAGGAAATTGTCGGCTTGCTAGGTCCAAACGGCGCAGGAAAAACCACATCTTTCTATATGATCGCTGGCCTGATCCCAGCAGAACACGGAAGTATTCACCTCCTTGGTGAGGATATCTCCAAGCTCCCCATGCATCAACGCGCACGCCGTGGGCTCGGGTATCTACCTCAGGAAGAATCCATTTTCCGCAAACTCTCAGTCCTAGATAACCTGCTTGCTATTCTCGAAACCCGACCCGGCCTTTCCCGCAGTGATCAAATGGATCGCGCTCACGAACTACTCGCCCGCTTCAACATCACCAAGTTAGCGAAATCCCTAGCTATCACACTTTCCGGTGGAGAAAAACGCCGACTCGCCATCGCTCGCTCACTTTGCTCAGATCCCAAAGTGCTGATGCTCGACGAGCCTTTCGCAGGCATCGATCCCATCGCGGTTGAAGATATCCAACGCATCGTCCGCGAACTCAGGGAAAGGGATAACCTCGCCATTCTCATCACGGATCACTCCGTTCGTGAAACGCTATCCATCACCGACCGCGCCTTTTTGATTCACGACGGACGCGTCATCCTCGAAGGAGCCTCCGCCGAACTTGTCGATGATCCCATCGCACGGAAATATTACCTCGGCGAGGATTTCAAAATGTGACATTCCAAATCGAACTATGCTAAATATGAAATCTTTCTTGAGCCTTCTTTTGATCATCCCACTTCTCATTCAATGCGGCGGTCAATACCCTAATGTTCATCGTCAGAATACGGCATATCAGTCTTTGCTGGGAGGAGAAAATGGCTTTGGTGGAACCAGCGTTTCTCGCTCTCCCATGGTCCTAAATGTCTCTGGCTGGGACCCCAAAGAAGCGCAACGTAGCGGCAGCCGCTTCTCGGAACATAACGTTTCTGCTTTAAGAAAAAATGGTGGATTAGCACTCATCGCCCGCTCCGCGAAAGGCCCACTACTCGATGAAAAATTTGGCGATTTCCTGAGATCCGCAAACCGCGAGAGCATGATGCTCGGCGCTTACCACTTCGTCACCATGGATCAACCCGCCGCGCTGCAAGCAGATCGCTTCGTCAACCGCGTCAATGCCATTGCCCGCGCTCGCGGCCTCTCAGGCAAGCGTATTCTCTTGGTCGGAGATTTCGACACCAATTCAACTCCGGAGCGTTTGGTTGATTTTATCCAACGTGTCCACCAACGTACTGGCATCTATCCCGTAACTTATCTCGAAAATAGCGACGGCCTGCGCGCCCGCTTGAGCCGCGCTACACAAGCACAGAAAAACATCATACGTCAGTCTCCATACTGGCTCGCACTATACAGCCCCGGCGGCACCGAACGCATCATGGGAAGCGGTGCATTGACCCCTGATTCGCTCAAGGAACAATATGGTATCTGGAACAACTGGTCTATGTGGCAATACGGCGGAGTGATTTGGGAAAAAGGTGGCTCCAAAGCCAAGCATTACGACACCCCTAGTTGGCGCAGCCCTCGTTATTTAGGTGATCTCGCAACCCCGATGGAACGTAACGTTTTCAAGGGTAGCCAGAGTGATCTACTTGCTTTCTGGGCTCGTCACAGCATCACCATTTAAAACCCGCGCGCCCGAACGGCGGCGGCATCCTTTTTATGGATTTTTTCGATCCATTCGGACTTCTAGAAATCAACCTACGCAGAAATGTCTTTAGACTGTTTGCAAAAAATAAGAGGACTCGGGTCTAAACATATCAAAGACCTCGTTGATCGTGTTCGAATCCCGCATGCAGCGCTGGGACTAGAGAATACACGCGCAACTGACACTAGGCCGAAATTTTAAAATCTAAACTTTAACCTCTAAGTAAGCACTTTGGATTTTCTCTATAGTTGATGTTTGATAGTTTAGAATTTAAAGTTCCCAAAATGCTTGCTTTCTCAACCTGCTGGAATAACTCCCGACATACCGATGGGGAGATGATGATCGATGAAATCCTTGATCTGGGATTTTCTAACATCGAGCTCTCCCATGGCATGACCATAGCTAAGCTTCCCGGAATCCAAAAAGCATATCGCGCTGGAAAATTCATCTGCTCTGGGGTGCATAATTATTTTCCCTCACCGGTTGAGGTCATGATCGATGCGCCTGATGCCTACGAATACACATCACACCGCGCATTCGATCGAAAAAGGGCCATGGATATGACTCTGAAAACTCTCGAGATCGCCGCCGAATTCAATGCCGCTTATGTCGTTCTTCACATGGGATCGACACCACTGAATCCCAAAAAATTTACCAAGCCTCTGACTGAACTCGTGGCCGCCGGCCGCCAATACGAGCCAAGCTTCATCAAACAGAAAATCGATTTCATCAAGAAACGCGAAAAGCTTTCTGCTCTCTACTACCAACGCGCCATCGAAGCCTTAGAGCGACTCGCCCCAAAAGCCGAGGAATACCAGATCAAACTAGCGGTCGAATCCCGCTCACGTTTTGAAGATATGCCTAACGAACGCGAAATGGTGAAACTTCAGGAACATTTTAAAGACCACCCATGGATCGGCTACTGGCATGATTTTGGCCATATACAGCTCAAGCACAATCTAGGTCTTCTCGATCATATACAATGGCTAGAAACTATTTCGCCATACCTCATTGGTGGCCACGTGCACGATGTCGAATGGCCAGCTCGCGATCATCGCACTCCTTTCACTGGCATGCTCAACTACCCAACCCTCCTTTCGCATTTTCCCGCTAATTGCCCACTCATTTGGGAACTCAGCCCCTCCCAAAAATCTAGTGAAATTGAGTCTTCACTCAAAACTTGGAAACAAAATTTCCCAGAACGCTCTTAGCGCGCGTCTAAAAAATAGGTATCATGATACAAAAAACGGTAGCGCCTAACAAGGCACCACCGAGTAAAATTAAACGACTCTTTATCTAACGTAGGTGTGGTGCTTTTTATGATCCCGACTCAGGCGATCTAGTCACTATAGTAACGACTTTCGCGTGGAGCATCGGTGATGATATAACCATTAGAATCACGTCGGTAGTAAGAGCCATCGTGGTAGTAGTAAGTCCGACCAAATATATTCTCCGTCCGATAGCCAAGTGGAAGTGAGCTGATTCTATATCCAGGTTCATAAGTGGTATAGATTCTCGAGCCTCTAGTGTCCTCTACTCGTATGATGAAAGAGGGGAGTAATAAACAAAGAGCCGCTCCAGAAGCAGCCATGATAGACGTAATCACTTTATTAGCGGATGTGATTGGTATGTTTG
>JBILMI010000024.1:0-20594 GCA_044375585.1 Luteolibacter sp. | reverse complement strand
TTCCTTCATTGAAAAGAAAAGTCGCCCCGCCTTGCCTTTTGGCAGATCTTCCTGAAATCGATGCGATCCTACTGACTCACAGTCACTACGATCACCTTGATCTCAAAACCCTTCTCAAAATCGGACCAACGACCCCGCTGTATCTGCCTTCAGGTCATGCAGCGTTCTTAAGAAAATCAGGTTTTAGCAACGTGACCGAACTCGCTTGGTGGGAATCACACGAATTCACCAGCGATATCCGCATCACCGCCGTTCCCGGTCAGCATTTCACAGCAAGAACATGGTTTGATCGAAATGCCGGCCTCTGGTGCGGTTGGGTCATTGAGGGCGGACAAAAAACATTATGGCACGCCGGAGACAGCGGATACTGCCCAGCATTTTCTGAAATTGGAGAGCGCTTCGGTGGAATCGATCTCGCCATGATCCCGATCGGCTCATACCAACCCAGGAGCATCATGCAGTCCATGCACATGAATCCAGACGAAGCGGTTCAGGCGTTTATTGATGCGAAATGTCAACGTGCCATCGGCATGCACTGGGGCACCTTCCAATTAACTGACGAACCGATGGGAGAACCACCCATCCTATTGAAACAAGTGGTTCAACAAAGATCACTACTTGCAGATTCCTTTGTGACAGGTCGTGTCGGTGAGATCTGGGAAATCAGCTAACTATTTCAACAAATCTTCAAGTGTGGTTTCCCCCGGTGACCAGTAGCTAATGGACTTCACCTTTCCCTCAGAAAGGGCGATCACTGTAACCTTACCCGACTCTTCGGGAAATTTTGCGATGAGATCAGCATCATCACCAAGAACGATGCGGTGTGCGTATTTCTTCATCTTTGGTATCGCGAACATTCTACCGATTCCTGGCATCCCGTAAATGTTAGCCAGATATGCTGCCTTGTGATTTGATAAATAATTTTTACCCAAAGTAGTGAGGACCGTATTCGCTTTTTTACCTGTCTCCATGTCGTGCGAGATCAGTAAATATTTCATGTTCGATGGCTTAAACTCGTATTCCACATCATATTGATCCTTTGCCTTGAATGATGTCATTTTTTCACCATGAGCGTATGGTTCGGCCGATGCTGCCACGATACTAAATAGGCTTAATAGAAGAACAGCTGCGCATTTATTAATGAGATTGATTTTCATCAGTGTGATATTAGTTAATTTTAATGATAATTAGAGTTTTTGTCTCTGCGGTGACGGTTTATGTTTAACGAACTACCTCGTAGTCCAATTATGAAAATAATACAAGCCATCCCGCTGGTCATTTTGACACTTACTTCAGTTTTAGTATCCGCGGAGACCTTAGAGGTCGATAAGGATAAAAGTCGTATCCATATAGATGCTAAAGCAACGGGTCATAATTTCACGGGAACATTGGAAAAATACACCGTAACGGTGCAAGGCGACGCCTCGACCATTAAACCAGAGTCTTTTAATCTTGAATGGAGTTTCAAAGATCTAAAAACCGACGATGACAAGCGAGATAAGGAAATGCTCGCGTGGCTCGGCGGTGGCAATCCAAAAGGAAAATTTGAGTTCACGAAATCTTGGGTGGACGACGAAGGAATCGAGCACGCCATGGGCACGCTTACAATCAAAGGAGTCGCAAAAACAATCTCGTTTCCCTTCACCACTAAAAAAGAAGACGACTGGGTAACGATCGACGGTAAGGTAAACATGAATTATGAAGATTTCCGTCTTCCTCTCATCCGTGCGATGGTAGTGATGACCGTTGATCCTAAACTCACCGTCCGTTTCCACATCGTGGGTCAGATTAAATAAGAAAGCCGAAAAATGACTTCCGAATCATGGTGGAAAAGACGCAGCGGATGCGCGAAGACACTCCTCACCGAGTGCTACGCAAACAGCATGGGACAGCTTGATAAAATAGAGCCACGACTTGGCGCTGCCCTGAAACATCTTCTCACTAGGCCCGGCTCGATGGCGCGGGCAGTTGTTGCCTACATGGTCGGGATCGAAATGGGATTAGTTGAAGAAGGTGCACGAGCCATCGCCTGTGGCATCGAATACCTGCACACCGCCTCTCTCGTTTTTGATGATTTACCCTCAATGGACGACGCTAATCTCCGCAGGGGCGATGATTGCGTACACATTATTCACGGTGAGGCAACTGCCATACTCGCCGCATTAGCTATGATCAATCGTGGCTATGCCATGCTATGGCATGGAGTAGCTCTTGGTAACGGAGAGCGTAGAATAGAAGCCGCAGAATGGATCAGCCAACGACTTGGAACTAGCGGTGTGATTGGTGGGCAAGCCCTTGATCTCAATAGCTGGGCCGGACCCAAAGATACCGCTAGTGTAAGCAAAGTTGCTGCCATGAAAACCGCAGATCTTCTCCGTCTCACCGTGGTCTTACCTACCATCCTCGGAAAAGCCACTCGCCGAGAAATTCAGATACTCGATCGCCTCGCCCTGTTTCGCGGCCTCGCCTATCAAGCAGCAGATGATCTCAAAGACGTTTTTCAAAACTCTCTGCTTTCTGGAAAAACGAGTGAGAGAGATGAAGCGTTAGGCCGTCCTAACTTAGTCACAACCGAGGGCACTGAAGGCGCGATACGGCGTTTCTTGAGACTCAACGCAATCGCAGATCGCTTACAGAATTCTTTACCCGGTGCACTGTGCCAATGGCAGATCCTCGACACGCTACGTGTCCCCTTACCTGTCGATCTGGAAGCACTCAAAATCCAAATGGCGGGATAATTTGTCATGAGTCTCTGGAGAATGATTTTCACCAACCTCCGTCGCCATCGTGTGCGGACGGCGATTGGAGCCATCGGCATCGCCCTAGGAGTCGCAACGATGCTCAGTGTTGTTGGAATCCTTGGTGGCGCGGTCAAAATGTTTGAGCGCATTCTTCGCAGTGATTCTGAAATGGTCGTTTTCGAGCGAAATGTCTCAGACCTATTCTTCAGCAATGTGCCCATTGAATTAGTGAGCGAACTAAAATCTCAAAAGTTCGTTAAAGATGCCCAACCCGTTCTTTTCGCGATCATCGCCGCACCTGATCGACCTGTCGTGACCTGTTTTGGAATCAGTCCAACCGATGGCCGATTAAAAAAGGGCGAATGGTTATTTGGAAAGATTTCAGATTTTCACGAAGACGGAAACGGGGTTGTCCTAGGAGAACGTGCTGCGGATTTTCTCAATGCAAAAATCGGCGGCACGATTGAACTAGGCCAAAATGAATACATCGTTGCTGGAATTGTGCGCATGGAGAACGGCTTTGAAAACGGTGGGGTTTTCATGCCAATCGTAACTTGTCAGAAAGCATTTCACAAAGAAGGCGTTTGCTCTGTAGTGACTGTAGCATTGGCGGATGGCCATGAAGCGGCTGAGGTAAAACATTGGATGAATGCAAATCATCAAGGTCTTACCCCACTTGAGAACGAAGAATTCAGCAATAGCTATTCCCAATTCAAGATCATGAAAATCACGGCATGGGTCGTTGGCGGTTGCGCTTTTCTGTTAGGCGGCTTGAGCGTAACCAACACGATGATCCTATCCGTCTTTGGACGCATCAAAGAACTCGCGATCGCTCGCGTGTGTGGCTTCTCACGAGGTCAGATCGCTCGCATGATTTTTGGCGAATCTCTTCTCATCTCCGCCATCGGCATCATCGCCGGCTGGTTACTCAGCAAGGGAGTGTTGATGATACTGCGCGTCATTCCACAACTACAGGGATACATCGAGCCAAACATCGGCTTAACCGAAATTCTTGGAGCTAGTTCATTGGCAATTCTCACCGCCTTAATCGGAGCGTTATATCCAGCGTGGTATGCCGCAAAACTCAATCCAGCCGCAGCCCTGAGATTTGAATAACTCCCAGAAACAATGAACCCATTTGTTAAAATCCATGATGTCTGGAAAAGCTTCGACCAAGGGAGGGTCGATGTGCTTCGAGGTATATCTCTTGATGTCACCGAAGGAGAAATTGTCGCGTTATGCGGTAGCTCGGGCTGTGGAAAATCTACTCTCCTCAACTGCATATCTGGCCTTGAGGAGATTGACCGAGGACATATCTCCGTGTCCGGTCACGATGTCGTAGATGAAAATACCCGAGTGAATCTTCTTCGCCATCACATTGGTTACATTTTCCAATTTCATCACCTCATGCAGGATCTAACTCTGGAAGAAAACTGTTATGTGCCAGTCATCGCAGTGGGCGGCAGCAAGCAACAAGCCAGCGAGCGTATGCAAGAACTCGCCGAATCAACCGGCATGAGCCATCGACTCCACCAAAAAGTCCGCGAACTTTCCGGTGGAGAACGGCAAAGAGGAGCTCTCATTAGATCGCTGATGAATAATCCAAAACTCTTACTGTGCGACGAACCAACGGGTGCGTTAGACGAGGAAAACCGAGAAAAAGTTTTTGATCTACTGTTAGATCTGGTCAGAAAAAATGGTAGCACACTCATCCTCGCTACACATGATCCTGAATTAGCTGCACGCTGTGATCGCAGTTTGCGAATGAGAAACGGAAGGTTTTAGAGGTAACCTACTAAGAAATGGCTAGCAATCATCAATGCGAAGGAATCCACACAGCTGTAAGTCATGCCTTGGCTTGGTTGGTTCTAGGTAACGCGATTGGGCTCTTACTCTCCATCCTACTTCTATTTCCAAATCTCACATTTGGAGAGCTGACTTATGGTCGCTGGGTTCCGATTCATCTGAATGCGCAGCTCTATGGCTGGACGGCGCTACCTCTGATTGCATGGCTTTTCTCTGCCTATGAAATCCACAACAGTAAAAGCGCAAGATGGGCAAGTCCCGCAATCTGGGCGTGGAGTGGAGCTCTATTTATAGGAGCTTTATCTTGGCTCTCCGGAACAAGCTCAGGCAAAATTTTCCTCGATTGGAACCATGGATCGCTCTGGGTTTTTGTGGCTGCTATGGTCATTCTCTGGATCGTATTGGCCGCCGCATGGAAACATGGAGCAAGCCACTGGACAGCATCACGCAGATGGTTTTCTGGGATCTCCATCATGGGTCTTGCCTTCGTTCCGGTCTCTATGATCTTTGCCGCCTCACCCTCCATCTATCCCCCAGTCGATCACACCACCGGCGGCCCAACTGGATCAAGTCTGTTAGGCTCAACGCTGATCGTGATCGCCATGATGTTACTTTTACCAAGAATCGCAGGACTACCCACAGGGCAAAAGTCTTCGCGGTTAACATGGATCTTTTTTTGGCTTTGCGGACTAGTGTTTGTCGTCACGGAAACGATCGGAGGATCGCATTTCGATAGCTGGCAGATCGGCGCCATGCTTTGCCTTATTCCATGGGCGTGGCTCATTCCGAACCATTGGAAAAAATTCACATGGCCTGAAGGAACCATCGCATGGCGCGTTGCCGCGATCGTTTGGTGGGGATTTCTAGTTATCTCAGGGGTCACGATGTTTTTACCCGGTCTACTGGATCACCTCAAATTCACCCAAGGATTGGTCGCACATTCACATCTCGCCATGGCAGGATTCACGACGTCTTTCTGTGCGCTACTCATCGTTGCTGTCTCTAAAAAGAAACTAGGACGAAAGCTCACGATCTCTTTATGGAATGCGGCTGCTCTCGGCATGATCTTGGTGCTAGCTTGGATGGGTTGGCGTGAGGGCAATGAATACTCATGGATGATTTGCAATCCTTCATGGAGGCAGCTTGGGTTTTTCCTAAGAGCATTTTTTGGAACCGTCATGCTAGCGACCTCAGTGAGTTGGTTGACTCAATGGATACGAAAATGAATAAAAAACTTTTCATCAAAAGCTGGAGCATATGTGTCGGATCCATGGATGCCATCACCGGTCTTTTACTCATTTTCATTCCTAACTTCGTTCTTAAAACGTTAGGAATCACACCTCTAGAAAATAACTCATGGGTTTTTCTTAGCTGGATGGGGGTATTCATCACTGGCGTAGGACTCAGCTACCTTTGGGCGTTTGGAAACGCGAAGGAAGGAGAACTCATTTGGAAAATAACAGCGATGATACGCTTGATGGTTACTGGTTTCATTACTTGGAAAGTCGCAAGCCATCAATTGCAAAGCGCTTGGATACTGGTTGCAGTATCTGATGCCTTCGTTGCTTTAGTTCAACTTCAGATTCTACGCTTGGGCTGGTGGAGGGAGGGCGATTCATGAATCGGGTCGCACTGAGAGCTGCGATTCTCATCGCTGCAGTTTATGGATATTTCCTTATATTCGCGCAGTTCTCATTCGTGGAACTCATCCGCGCAGGCGGCATCAACCACATGGGTGAAAAGATCGTTCTGGGCGCAATGGCCTTAGGCGGCATTGGAGGCGGGTTTTTCGTCGCATGGCGTGGAGTTTCAACCCGCTGGTTAAGATACTCACTCATTGTCGCGGCGCTTTCTTCTGCACTCTCCCCTACCCTATCTCACATGCCATTTTCAGTGATGATTGGATTTTTAGCTGGAGCATCTCTTGGGATCGCAACCGTCAGTCTCGCCACGATGTTGAGAGATTGGTGTGGTTTATTCTCGGTAGGTCTTGGAACCGGCCTTGGTTATGGTTTTTGTAACCTTCCTTGGGTTTTTCAAGCTAATCCAGCACAACAGGCATACATCGCATGCGGTCTGGCGGGGATCGGTTGGCTAATAACTCCAAAAGATAACAATCACTCAAATCTAACAGATCAAGCATCGGAGTCCAAATTAAGATTCTGGCCCATCGTTCTCACATTCACCGCACTGGTCTGGCTCGATTCAGCAGCGTTTTTCATCATCCAACACGTGTCGGAATTGAAGTCCGGAACTTGGGGAGCCGACCATCTTTGGAAAAACTCTGCGCTGCATTTCTTCGCCGCTGTTCTAGCTGGTCTCTGGATGGCAAAAGGAAACATCAAAGCCCTTCCCATCACTGCATGGGCGTTACTAGCGATCGCATCTCTGGCTGTTAACCAAACATCAACCATTGCTTTCACCGGTTGGCTCTACCCGATAGGCGTATCCGTTTATTCAGCCGCACTGATTGCATGGCCAGCGTGGTTCAGCGGGGCACAGAGCAAACAACAGATCGGCTGGAGAGCTGCGGCGCTATTCGGCATCGCTGGTTGGTTTGGTTCCGCTAACGGCATTGGAATGGCACAAGCACTGGAAAGCGTTCCCAAATGGTTCATCGTCGCTTCGGGTTTAGTCGTCATTTTAGGAATTCTCCTAACAGATAAAAAATCATGGCGCATGGCCGCTACTTTCGGACTACTATTTTTTGTTTTTCAAATCGGAAACCTTAAAGAAAATAAAATATCAGAGAGCCCGATCGAACGCGGTAAACAAGTTTACCTCTCCGAGGGTTGTATCAACTGCCACTCCCAATATATCCGACCCAACAGCCCCGATGAAATCCTTTGGGGAAAGGGACCGAGCATAGAAGAAACCATCACACAAAAGCCCGTCCTAATCGGCAATCGTCGACAGGGCCCTGATTTGTCCAACATCGGCATCCGCCGCTCTTCTGCATGGATGAAACAACATTTCATCGATCCACAAGTATTTTCCAAAGGTTCACCCATGCCTTCTTACTCCCATCTGTTCATTGATACTCGGGGTGATGACCTCGTCGCTTATCTATCCAGTCTTGGAATGGAGCAATATAGCGATCGCCTTCAACAAATTGCCCAATGGCAACCTAGCGAAACGACAGTCGTGAATCATGGCGACGCGCTATTTTCTCAACATTGCGCCGTTTGTCATGGCAACGAAGGCCACGGAAATGGTTTGATGGCTGGTCATTTTCAAAAGCCTCCTGCTAATCTTGTCGCTGGTCCTTTTGTATGGTCGCCGGCGGGCGATGATTTAGACGCTAAACTGGCAAAAATCATCAAATTCGGCATTCCCGGAACCGATATGCCGGGACATGAAACCCTATCAGACCAAGATATCATCGCTTTGCGGACTTATCTCCTAGCCTTAAGAAATGCTCAAATCGAAGACACCGAGAAATAGTTTGCTTCGATTTCTTCACTCAAGGTGACGAGAATGAGTTGCCACCGCTCACCGTCATCGCTTTCATCGTTACGCACCGTGGAAACCAAAACCTCAAATCCATCTCCCAGTAAAACCGCCGTATTCTTCCGCAGAGGTTTTAGCACACTTTTACTCTGGGGCATCGTCGCCGCTATTTTTATCAGCATGCAACCGCTCGCCTATTTAGGCTTGGTGGCAGCTTTGGTGATCATCTCAACTCTTGAGTATTTCAAAATGCTCCACGTAGCTGGAGTAAAATGCTTCCCTCGCTACGGACTATTTCTCGCCCTCAGCTATTGCAGCCTAGCTTCATTCTATTTACTTGATGGGGAAAAAGGTATTCAAAAATACATCCCACCCGGCCTCGATGCGTTTTACATTTTCCTCGCCGCCACCGGCGCATTCACGCTCCAGCTTCGTTACTCGATTAAAGGCATCGAAGCTCTCCTCGCTGTCGCGGTGAATTTGCTCGGCTTCGTTTACATCGCCTATCTCTTCAGCTTCGCTTCACGCATCTCCTTCGGACTCCCCGGTAGCGAAGATGTCCCCGGGGCCTACGTTTTACTCTGGTTGCTCGCGGTCACGAAATTCAGCGACATGGGCGCCTACATCACCGGATCTCTCATCGGGAAACACAAAATGATCCCAAATATTTCCCCCGCGAAAACTTGGGAGGGTTTTGCCGGTGCACTGTTCTTCGCTCAACTCGCTGGTTGCGGATTATTCTGGCTACTCCCTGATCACCTCGAAGCCCTCCATTCATGGAAGCACGTCATCATTCTTAGCTTCCTACTCGCCATCCTTGCCGTAATCGGCGACCTCGCGGAGAGCGTCGTGAAACGCTCACTCAACGCCAAAGACTCCGGTAAAATGCTACCTGGCATCGGTGGCGGTCTCGACCTCATCGACAGCATTTGTTTTACCGCCCCTGCCCTTTGGTTCTACATCAAAGGTGTCATCCCGTATTGCGTATGAATTCTGGAAAAAAACGTCGGGTCGTCGTCTTGGGCTCCACTGGATCCATCGGACTGTCAACTCTTCGCGTTGCCGCCCAACTCCCAGATGAAATCGAAATCATCGGCCTCGCTGCCTGCTCCAATATAGTTCAATTAGCTAAGCAAGCAATTGAAACAGGCGTTCGAAACGTAGCTATTTACAGCGAAAATCAGGCAGACTCCCTTCGAAACCTTCTTCCCTCATCCGTAAAAGTCCATGTCGGAGCCGAGGGCTTGAACGAACTCGCCCAGCTCGAATCCGCCGATATCGTTCTCATTTCCATCGTCGGCACCGCCGGACTCCACCCCGCCCTCGCCGCCATCGATGCCGGAAAAGACCTCGCGATCGCCTCCAAGGAAATCCTTGTCATGGCGGGTGAAATCATCACCGCACGCGCCGCCGAGAAAAACATCCGCATCCTTCCGGTCGATTCCGAGCACAACGCCATTTTTCAATGCCTCGAAGGCCATCGCGGACCAGAATCCGAAATTTCACGTCTTATCCTCACCGCATCCGGCGGCCCTTTCCGCAACACTCCAGCAAGCGAGCTCTGGGACGTCACTCCAGAAATGGCGCTCAATCATCCCACTTGGAACATGGGACCGAAAATCACCATCGACTCCGCCACGCTTTTCAACAAAGGCCTCGAAATGATCGAAGCCCGTTGGTTGTTTGGAATCGAGATGGATCGCATCGAAGCGATCATTCATCCGCAGTCCATCATCCATTCGATGGTCGAGTTCACCGATGGCTCCGTGCTCGCCCAGCTTTCTCGGACCGACATGGGCTTTCCCATTCAATACGCCCTCACCTACCCAAACCGTGTCGCAGGCTCCCTCAAACCTCTCAACTTCGCTGAACTCTCCAAACTCGAGTTCAGCGCACCGCGCACCGAAGATTTCCCCGCCCTCAACCTCGCCCGCCAAGCCGGCTTAACAGGCGGCACCCTGCCCGCCGTATTCAACGCCGCAAATGAAGTCGCCGTCGATGCCTTCCGCTCTGGAAAAATAAAATTTCCGGAAATTTGGCAAACGGTAGCATCGGCTATGGAGAGCCACGAAACGGTTTATAATCCTACATTAGAAGCTATAATCGAAGCCGATAACCAAGCACGCGAAGCGGCTAACCATAAGATTAAGATCATAGGTCAGTGATGTTTTTAGGCACTTAGTCTATCGTCACTAGTGAGTGTATAATCCTCAAATTTTGCTAGTTACTTGAAGTTACCTTTATAATTTTGAGCTAACATTTTCAATAAATAGCATGCTCAATATTTTTATTTGAACCTTTATGCATGCTCCAGCACTTAACTAAGCGAACTCCCTCATATTATAAGCGCCAAACCCTACTGTAGCCTTGTTAACTACCTTTATATCCAATCATCACTCCAACGATCTAAAATTGATCAATGGGATCAATATGGGCGACGAAAAAGCATTCGAGCAACTGTATCTCCGCCATCGCGAATGGGTCTTCCGCATGGCCTGCCGAATCTGCAACAGCGAGCACCTCGCTCAAGATGTAACCCAAGAGGTATTTAGCTATTTTCTCGGTAAATTTCCCGGCTTCGAGTTGCGCTGCGAATTGCGAACTTTTCTTTACCCCGCCATCCGAAATCTCTCTCTTTCCTCCTTACAGAAATCTCGTCGCTTTGTCGGAGGCGAATCAGGTGCAGAAATTCTCGATCAACTCGTTGCATCCACAGAAGAACCCTCCAAAAACCAAGATTTTGATCATATCGTCGCGCGCTTAAGTACAGATCATCGTGAAATTCTTTTGTTCCGATTTATCGACGGCATGACCTTGCCAGAAATCGCCCAATTAATCGACATACCACTTGGCACTGTGAAATCCCGCTTACACCACGCACTTTCTACACTTCGAACCGACCCAAAATTAAAAAATTTACTAAATAAGTGAACGATTTGGACATCTATTGCACTTAACTTAATGACGCCATATGAAATCCTACCCATTTGAACCAGATGCCACAGAAGAGGATACACTTCCTCTCTCATGGTTGGAGGCGCTCCGTGATCTACCTTCGGAACAAGGCGAACCTTCCAAAGAAGCTGACGAGGCCATTTTGGCGAATGCTAGAACTAAACTCGCCTCCATCCGCTACCACAATCGACGCCTACGCTTCAGACCTTTTTTAGCAATGGCAGCTTGTTTAGTATTTGCCCTGACTCTTCTATACCACTTTGTCATAAACCCTACTCACCCAGTAATTGCATCCAACCCAGACAAATACGCACTAATTCTTCGTGAGGTCACAGCTGTATTCCCCCAGCAAATCAAAGCTATTTATCCTAATGGAACTAATCTTGAGATTGAGCTCGCTGACGAACCACTATCTAACAGCGATCAAGCCATCATAATTAATTTCTGTGGTTATGGCAATTGCACAGCTGTTATCACCTACGTCGGGCAAACCGTGAAAATCAACGATTATCGTGTTACTGTCCGCACAGATGAAAATGGAAGCCTCGTAATCGATAGCCCAGATTCAGATTCCAATTACCACATCAAAACACACCGAATCTAATGCGCTTGCTCGTTCCATTACTGACTGCCTGCATCATCTGTCCTGTGCTGGCCGATGTGACCGTAACGCATCGCTTCGAAAAAAGCGGCAGTTATCAACTCGCTGGATCACCGAACTTACCGCCTAAAATTTTAGCCATTGCAGGAAAATCACTTCGACTGGATTTTCCCGGATTTAAGGCCGATCCTAAACCTGCAGTCCAACTCTATCAGATTAACTCGGCTCGAAAAATTAGCATTCAAACACCTGAAGCCGTATCTACAGCAGAAGGTTCGCAGTGGACTTGGACACCACCTAATACCCGCAGCACTGCGAATTATGAATTCATTTTTGAAGGCGAACCCAAACAAATCGTATTCTTAGAAATCCGTGATGCTACTTGGTTGAAAGCCACCTTAGAAATGCTCACCAACCAAGTAACTTGGGACGCTCAAGGCCTTAGTAATGACGAGCGCACAGCCCTCACTGCCCATGGTCTAAGACTTGATCAAGCAGTGACAAGTCAGAAAAAAAATATCGCATCACTACAATGCATCCCCCGCCAAGGTGACGCCGCGCGCCGACGCGTGGTTTGGGATGAACAAGAATCAAACCTCGTCGTTTGGCGCCAAGGCCCCTCCACTGGTGATGTAGAAATCCGTGCGCCACGTTGGTGGATTTCTCCTGCAGCTCTGGCCACCGACCAAGGTTTAATCCGTTTCCTCGATCTTTTTTCCGAACCTCCATACAACCCCTGAATTATCATGAACTATTCCATTCGCACCGCCTTATTAGCGCTCGCCGCCTCCATCTTATTTCCCGCAACTTCCATTGCGCAGGAAGAAGTAGCCGCCTCTCCACTCTCCGTCGCTGTATTAAATTTCGGTGACGGTTCCAATGATCTCAAAGGCGTTGGCACTTCCATTTCTGCCCTGCTTCAAGTTCAGCTCACCATCCACTCGGATGCGATCCTCGTCGAACGGGCGGAACTCAACGAAGTCCTCGCCGAGCAGGAACTCACCCTCTCCGATGCTGTTACACCTGCCCAAGCCGCGAAAGTCGCCCAACTCACCGGAGCCGAAGTGCTGATCAGCGGACGCGTCTTCACCGTGCAGAACCGCGTCCACCTCGTAGCAAAAGTCATTTCAAGCAGCACCAGCCGGGTGTTCGGTGCGACGGCATCCTACGACAATGGCAAGCCGCTCGATGGCGCGGTCGAAAAGCTCGCAACCGATGTTGGCAAGATTCTCAAGGACAAGAACGCCGATCTCCGGGGCGGCGCCTCGCTTGAGGAAAAAACCAATGCCGAGGTGGCTGCGCTCCTCAAGGACAAGCCCGCGAAAAAATTCTACGTCAACATCCCGGAAAGCATCATCCAGGTCATCGTTCCCGATCCGGCTGCGCAGACGGAGATCGCCCGCACCCTCGAAGCCGCCGGCTGGAAATCCGTCGCCACCGCCGACGAGGCGGAAGTCATCATCCGTGGCGAGGCTTTTGCGGAAACCGCCATCCGCCGCGGCAACCTCTGGTTCACCCGCGCCCGCCTCGAATTCACCGTCACCAACGCCAAGGGCGAAGTCC
Organism: Luteolibacter sp.; assembly: GCA_044375585.1. GTDB lineage: Bacteria > Verrucomicrobiota > Verrucomicrobiia > Verrucomicrobiales > Akkermansiaceae > Luteolibacter. Next base: position 7,478 of record JBILMI010000024.1, on the reverse strand, counting down.
TAAAAACCGACCGCATCGTCTGCGGCAACGTCGATCTCGCCCAGGCTGTCGGAGCTAAAGGAGCACTCCAAAAATCAGGACTGCTCGCCGCAACTGTGGTGGCGAAGGCGGTATTAGAATCCCCCGAAAAAAATAAATGATGAAATCCATTTTCCTGCTGCTGTTTTGCACGTTGGCCGTCGCAGCGGAGCCTGTTCGCATCGCCGTAATCACGGGCGAAAATGACGGAGTAAAGCCGATGGCCTCATTGCTCGAAGTTCAATTTTCCACCCACGACAGCTACCAAGTTCTGGAGCGGGAAAGCATTTCCGAAATCATCAAGGAATGGGATTTGGCCATGCTTTCCGCTGCGGAGTCCGTTTCAAAACGAGCAGAAATCGGCGGGTTATTGAAAGCAGATATTTTGGTGATGCTCACTGAACAGACAAAACCTACGCCTCGTTTTGATCTGGTAGTCAGCGAGACAACTCGCGGGCTGAGGCTAAGGACGGCATCTTTTCCAAAATCACAAAATCAGGAGCAGATGATCGAAAATCTCAGGAGTGAGATCGATGCCGCGATCAAAAAGAGGGCAGAGGGCTTGAAGGGAATATATGCAGTCCCACCATTTGTAAGCGAGGATTTGACCGGAAATCATGGCCAGTTCAGCGCCGCCTATGCACGCTTGTTAGAAGCCCGCTTGCAAGAGCTGCCCGGCATCTTGGTGGTCGAGCTTGCCGAGGCGCGGAAGATCAGCGAAGAGATGATTCTATCAGGTGGAGCCGTTCAGCGTGAACAACCCATATACGTTCTCGGTGAATATCGATTCGACGCAATGAATCAAGCCAAGCCTCCTTTCCTGCGTATCACAGCGAGGCAAGGCGCGGATGATTTATGGCGGGAAGAATTGGCGCAAGCGGCTCCCTCCACCGCCGTCGCATTTCTCAAGAAATCAATCGAAACCCACCTCGCCTATCCGCCCAAAAATCAAGAGGTCAACAAAGGCGAAGGCTCGGAGATCAGCACGCTTAACAAGCGGGCGAACAATCTGTTTTCGATCGGGCTCTACGAAGAGTGCGGGCAACTCGCTGAAGCGTCCTTGCTGTTAGATTCTCAGCAACCTGTAATCAGACTCTTGGCCATGTCGGCCTATGGCTGGCACTGCAGGAAGTCAAAGATGCCGCTACTTGAAGAATTGCCCTATCGCAGATTGGCACTCACTCACGTCGAGGCGTTTCTGAATATGAGCGACCCGAATTACGTGAACAAAAATAATGTTTCCGAGACGATTTCGATACATTCATCGATTCCCGGTCACTTCTCATATCTGGACAGAGCCAGTGACGAGGAAAAGAAACAAGTTATGGAGTATCTGCGGGAACGCCGCACGATGTTCATGGAAGTAATCACGGCAAAGCATAAACTAGGAAGTTTGAACGATGCGGTCATTCGGATCACCCTCACTCAATGGCTTTTAGGGCATAAATACTATGGAGAGTCATTACGGGATGATTTGCGCAAAAGGCTTGAAATCGCTCCCATGCTATTGGCCAAAGAAATCGCGCATAAAGAAAATGGTATCCAAGACCTCACCCTGTTTGGGTTTTCCGATGAAATGAAATTGTCCGAGGATTTCAGTTGGTTTCTTGATGAACTTTCCGCCATCAAACACCCTGCCGTGACTTCTGTCGTATCCGCTGAGCGGAAACTCATCGCCAACTTGAAAGCTGGCAAGACATCTACTTCGGATCGGAGCCATCCTGAAAAAGAAAAGCCCATCCCTACCGCAAGGAAAGTGCGCTTCGATCCGATTCGTTTCACGATCCCCGGCAACGAGGAGTTGTGGCTTCAGGGCGTGCTCGATTGTGGAAATGGCACCGACATCCTCTGGGGGTGGAGCCGCTCAGCTTCTGTTTTTTTGATGAAAGAAAAAGGTATACTCGAACCCATCCACAAAACCACTGGCACTCAATTCGGGCAGGTTTGTTTTGATGGTAAGTATGTATGGATGCCCGTGGAAGGGAAAAACTCCGCAGTCCTTGCCATCGATCCACAATCAGGCTCCGTCATCCAGTTCACCTCACAGGATGGCATTCCTGATTTCCAATATGCAGCATGCGCCCCCATCGGCCAGGGTCGGCTTTGCTTTGCCGGCACCTTCGGAGTCCAGAGTGATAGGAGGTCATACATCGCAGTTCTTGAGCTAGGGACGGGGGGAGAGAAAAAGGCCAAGATCATCCATGAGGCAACAAGGCAGAAACTCCCTGACGAGACCGAACGGGAGGCGGAGACGAATGCGAACTTATCCTACGTCGCAGGCTTCATGCTCTCCAAGCCTGGAGATAATGGCGGGCCGTGGCAGGTCGTTTTGAAGAGGCGATTCGAACACTCATGCCTTTTCATCGAACCCGATACCGGAAAAGTGGAAGCGTTCCTTATTGAGCCACACACAATTCTGCTGGACCAAGTAACATACCAAAATAACCGCGCACTCTGGGTTACCAGCAAATCTCCTGTTGAAGCTGGCTGGATGAAATGCCTTCGGGCAGGAACAGGAAAGGTCGAGTATCTCAGGAAAATCCCGGATATCCGTCATGGCACTAAGTCGTTTGTTATCCAGCAAAAGAACCTGACTCATATATGCGGTGACAATTGGTGGGTATCGGAAGGTGAAACCGGAGACTTCCAAATGCTTGAAGGCAAAATTCCCGGCCAAAGCCACCAACGCAGCGGCGTATTTTTGAGTCATCATTACGGGATCATATTCGCCAGCAGCACGGATAAGGAGATCTGCCATCAGATGATTCTTCCACCTGAGTTTTCCAAGACCCCTAATTCACAATGATACGCACGCACATCCTATGCATTGCAGCATCTCTAATGGCATTTTCGCCATCAAATGCCGCCGAACCGCTCCGCTTCATCCCCGCCACGCCAGATAACACCACATTCGAAGACGGCACCGCCTTTGCCGAAATGGAGAATGGATGGAAATGGCTGCCAGGCGAAGGCAACCAAGGCATCTTCGAATCGGCAGGTGATCCCGCAAAGAATGCTCCCATTCTCATCATCCGTGGCGAGGCTTTCGCGGAAACCGCCATCCGCCGCGGCAACCTCTGGTTCACCCGCGCCCGCCTCGAATTCACCGTCACCAACGCCAAGGGCGAAGTCCTAAAAACCGACCGCATCGTCTGCGGCAACGTCGATCTCGCCCAGGCCGTCGGCGCCAAAGGAGCATTGCAAAAAGCCGGATTAATGGCCGCGCCCGAAGTGGCAAAGGCGGCACTGAACTCAAAGGCCGAAGAGTAGATTGCCACACGCTTCCACATGCGACTGCAACGTATCCATCAAAATACAAGCCACATATGAAAACCAGTAACATCCGATACCGCCTTCTGACCGCACTCGGTGTCTCATTCCACCTCCTCGGGGTGCTTGCCCATGCGGAGGCAGAGGGCATCGCTGAGAAAATCAGGATCAATCGCAAAGGTGCCGAGGAGGGTCATCCCGTGGCACAATACAACCTTGGTTATTTCTACGAAACCGGCAACGGGGTTCCCAAGGATCTCAAGGAAGCAGTCAAATGGTATCGCATGGCCGCCGAACAGAAACTGGCTCCCGCGCAAAACAATCTCGGGAACTGCTATCAGAACGGGAAGGGCGTCCCTAAAAATCCAGCCGAAGCGGTCAAATGGTATCGAATGGCCGCCGAACAAGGTAATGCTTCTGCGATGTATAACCTCGGGAACTGTCATTTTAACGGGATAGGTGTTGATAAAGACCAAATGAAAGCCTTTAAGCTCTTCCGCTCGTCTGCGGAAAAGGGTCATGCCAATGCTCAGTTCAGCCTCGGTTCTTGTTACAGCCATGGAACCGGGGTGGTAAAGGATGTTACCGAAGGTGCGAAATGGTATCGCAAGGCAGCGGATCAAGGTCATGCCATGGCACAATCCAATCTCGGTCTTTGTTATCAGAATGGGAATGGGGTGAAAATGGATGTCGTCAAGGCTGTTGGATTGTTTCGCAAAGCAACCGATCAAGGATTGGCGCAAGCGCAGTTCAACCTCGCCAACTGCTACTTTTTTGGCAGGGGTGTGCCGGTGGATGGGGATGAATCCATGAAGTGGTATCGCAAAGCTGCAGATCAAGGCTTTGTAGGCGCCCAATACAACCTAGGCTTGATTCATCAGAAAGGCGAGATCGTCGAACAGAACGCTGACGAAGCAGCCAATTGGTTCATGAAGGCGGCGCTGCAAGAACATTCAGGGGGGCAGTTCCAGATCGGTCTTTGTTACCTGACGGGCGCAGGAATCCAGCAAAACCTCGAAGAGGGTGCGAGCTGGTATCAGAAGGCAGCAGAGCAGGGGTATCTGGATGCACAAAGAAATCTGGGTCATTGCTATGCGGAAGGATACGGAGTCCCTCAGGATCTTGTGAAAGCGTACATGTGGCTGGATGTTGCTGATCGTGGTAGAGAAGAAGAGGCGCACGAAGGAAGGAATAAGGTTGCACTGCGTATGACACCACAGGAAATCACCGAGGCGAAGAAACTCAGCCAAGAGTGGAAAGCATCCATGAATGATAAATGAATCCCGATCCGATGAGGGCACACATGGGATCATTTTCGGATCCGTGACCGATAGAACCTGACATAACCCAATCATCGCGTTACACTCCCATGAAACTCACACCTCTCTCCGTCTGCTTCCTGACAATCGCCGGCGCATTCGCCGCCGAGCCGATGCGTTTCATTCCCGCCACGCCGGAGAACACCCGCTTGGCTGACGGATCGCCTCTCCCGGAGAATCTTGTTTCCCGTGGTTGGAATTGGCTGCCGGATGAGGGCAATGGCGGTGTAATGGAATCGGCGGGCGATCCCGAACGCAACGCGGCACCGCTGGTTCTATGGGCCGAAGGCTTAGAGCCGAAGACCGATTATGAGGTCTTTGGATATTTCTGGGCACCAGGGTTCGGCGAGATGAAAGACTCAAAGGGGCCGCACCATTGGCCGGCAAGGTTCGGGTTTGGCATGGCATCTCTGACGACGTACGGAGGAAGGTTTTCAAAGCGCATCCCTTGGATCATTTCGCCCGGATCAGAAACCGGCGGATTCCATGGGGTTTCGGCGGTCGTGGAGCGGGAAATGCCGCTCGATACTGGGAAGGACAAGCTTTCCACCTCTTCGGGCGATACCCGGCTGATCCGCGCCCGGGTGGGTGTCGCACGTTCCGACTCGAAGGGGCGCTTGCCGGTGTTCATGGATGATTTTCCCGACAGCATCCACTGTGGGCGCACGCGCATCGACGGGATTGCAGTGGGACTTGCCGCGAAAGGAAGCGAACCTTCCGCCGGGGCGGGTGCTGCGAAATCCCTGCATTCCGCTCTTCGCGCCGGCGACCGGCTGAGCGCCGAACGCGAGATGTTGGCAGGCGCGGATGTCAACGCGCTGGACGGCGATGGGTTATCCCCGCTTTTCCATCCGGCGGCCTTCGGCGATCAGGAAATGGTAAAATCGCTTCTAAAGGCTGGTTCGGATCCGAACGCACCGGGACAATCGGTAATGGCTCTCACCGCCGCCGCTTCCACGGGAGACGCGGCGATGGTGAGGCTGCTTCTTGGTGCGGGCGCCGAAGTTCCGGCTGGAAAGCTCGCGCTCGCGCCGTGGATGCCGACGGTGAATTATGATCAGAGCCATCTGCATCCGGCAATCGCGGCGATCCGCGCCGGGTCTTTGGAGACGCTGAAGGTGCTGCTGGAGAAAAAGCCGGATCTCGACCTGGAAGCCCTCGGCCCGGAATACGACGCGCGGCCCGGGCAATCCGCCAACAACCGGGCGACATCCCTCTTCCTCGTCGATGAAGCGATTTCCATGGAACATGATGAACTGGCGGCGTTTCTGATCGCCCGCGGATGTAACCTACGGGGACGTCGCTTCGGCGAGGGGCCAGGGACTTCGGTGGCCTCTCCTCATTTTCCGTTGCTCGCGCGCAGCATCGCCCAGGGAGATACCCTCGCGGCAACCCGGAAAGCACTATTGCGGCGCGGGGTGCCGGCGGTGAGGCCGGAACAAGCAGATCGCCATGGCGGTGGTGGTGGCGGGGAAATTTACAGCATCGCACCCTGGGATGGTCTGAGCGCTGCCATCAGCGTGGGGGATCTCGCACTCACCCGGGAGCTTCTGCCACAGGCCGGCGAGGTGCATCCGCTTTACCAGGATATGCTGCTCGCCCTGGCTCGGTCGTCGGGCGAGCCGGAAATCCTCCGTATGATCGGAGAAAGGTTTCCCAAAGCCGGATCGAGACACAACGGGGGCAAGATCCAGGCGGAGGAGGCCCAAGAGGAGGAGGCGCTGCGCCTACTGTTGCCGCGCCGCAAGCCCGCCGCCGCCCGACTGTTGGAAAATGACGGACAGTGGACCTTGGCGGTCATCGCCGCGCCGAAAGCGGGCGGTCAGGGCGCATCGCTTGAAGTGGCGGCATCCAATGATGCCGGGTGGACGGTGGTGGATCGAGCGGAAGTCCAGACGGCTCTCGGAGAGGCCGGGTTCGCCAACCCATGGGGCAAGGGTGAACAAAATCTCGCCGATTTGGGCGACCGAGTGTCTGCGGATCTCCTAGTGCTTGTATCAATGCTCGAAAGCCCGGACTTCAGGTTGCTGCGCTTCGAGGCGGTGGATGTCACCACCGGCCTAGCCGTGCACCGTGAGCACGTCGAGCAAGGCGCTTTCGACCCAGATAAATCGGTGGCTCCGTTGCTCGCACGCATTCGCGAAGCCTTTCTCAAGGCACGTTCCGGCGGTCGTCCCAAGGCGATCACCATGTTGCCATTCTCGGTGAGCCATGAGGTGGCGAATGCGCGTGCGCTCAGCGGGGTTTTCCGGGCAGCGGTTCATTCCCAAGTGGACGGGACTCCCGGGCTGCTGTCGGTCGGAATGGAGGAAATCCGGGCCATCTCGGCGGAGCAGGTGATGGACGGCGAGGTCAGCATGTGGGCGGCTGCATTCACCCTTGAGGGCGGCGTCGCGGCTTTGGGCGATGATCGCATTTCCCTAACCCTCCGGCTACGGACGGCCGATGGAAAAGAACGTTCACAAGACGCCACCGAAGAGGGAGCTGCCTCCGATCTCCCGGACATGGCTGCGAGAGCGTGGAAAAAGCTCGCCACAAAGGAAACATTCGGTGCGGCAGATGCGCCTTTGGAGCGTCCTGACGCGAGGCAGGCGGAGACGGAGGCCGCGCGTCTCTTGCGGGAGGGTGAGTGGCTGTTAAAATCGGGTATGGCCTCCGAGGCGTTACCCCTTTTCGAGCGCGCGAACCTGCTGGGCGCGGATCCGGAGACGCTTGTCAGCTTCCACCTCCGCGCCCTCGCAAAACCCGCGACAATACGAGGAAATTGGAGGAAGACCGACGCGTTTCCGCTGAACGAAATGTACACGGAGCATCCGCTGTCCTTATATTACCAAAACCTGCTGCTGGAATCTCTCGACGAAGCGCGCGCCT
>JBILMI010000150.1:0-5596 GCA_044375585.1 Luteolibacter sp. | reverse complement strand
TACTCTAACTCACGAATGATGTTTTGCTGCACCACGTTGATCGGTGCCTGCGCGTTAATGAAATGATAATGGAAGATTTGCTTCAGTGAGACCAACGCATCGTAAGTTTTTTCCTTAAAAGTCCGGTAACGGTTCCGCGCTAAATCAGGATCAAAATCCGTTGTCCGCTCCTCTTCTAACACACCAACCCCAGATTGCTTAACCTCGGCATTGTGCTCGAGCGTTTCCTGGCCGCGCTTGAGTTGACGCGCGATACTTTCCGCCTCATCGACGAAAAGCACCATGATGTGAAACACTGGCTGACGAAAAAAATGAGCTTTAGGTGAATCCGAAAACTCTTTCCGCAAATTCACCATCTCATCGTAAAACATTTTCAAACATTCCACCTGCACCTTCGTGCGCGGAAACCCATCGAGCACCGCACTGTCTCGAAACTGTGGTTTCAAGAGTTCGTAAAACAACAAACGCAATACCTCTTCATCACCGACCATTGCGCCGCGCGCCTTAATTTCCAGAGCTTCTGGCGAGCTCAATAACTGACTCACCACAATCGGCTCAGCCATAATACCGCGGACTTTACGGATGAAAGCTGTGTTCGTTCCCTTACCCGATCCCGGAGCACCTCCCAATAGAATCAATTCTTTCGGAAAACGTAAATTCTCTCGACCAATGCTCTCTTCCAGCTCTTTCCAAACACGATTGAAAATCAGCTGGGCATCTTTGATCTCAAGATCTGCTCGGGGCTCAGTTGCTAAGTTTTTACTCACGGCCACCAAATAAAGGGCAAGCGGTCGCATCCGTCCAGCTTCAGAAACATTTTATCTACTGAGTGACTCTCTTATTTCAGTTTTTCAGCTTTTCAGTTTTCAGCTTTTACCCAAAGTGTGCCTATGCGCACCAAAGCCCTATCCCTTCTCCAAGAACTCACAGAGGCCCATTCAATCTCAGGATTCGAAGACGAAGTACGTGCCATTTTCATCGACGAACTCGAAGAAGTCGGCCCTCTAGCCACCGATAAATCCGGCTCAGTCATTTGCGTACACGCCAACGATGGCCCCCGCGTCATGATCGCCGGCCACATGGATGAGGTCGGTTTCATGGTCCAAAACATTACTTTAGATGGTTTTCTCCAGTTCATCACCATCGGTGGCTGGTGGAATCAGGTCATGCTCGGCCAACGCGTCCAAATCCTGAATCGCGATGGCGAAAAAATCATCGGAGTCATCGGAAGTAAGCCCGTCCACTTTCTCCCTCCTTCCCAGCGCGACTCCCCAGTCGCAGTCGAAGCAATGTTCATCGACATCGGCGCCAGCTCCCGCCGTGAAGTCACAGATGAATACCGCATCCAACTCGGCGCCCCTATCGCCCCGCTCTCAGCCTTCACTCCCATGACAAATCCCAACCTGTTCATGGCAAAAGCGTTTGATAACCGTGTCGGCATGGCGGCAACGATCCAATCCGCCCAAATCCTCGCCGAAATAGATCACCCGAACGAACTCATTTTTGCAGGAACAGTCCAAGAAGAGGTCGGCCTGCGCGGAGCCAAAACTCTCGCCAATTTCAGTAAACCCGACGTAGCCATCGTCCTCGAAGGCCCACCTGCCGATGATACACCAGGTTTCAATCCATCAGAATCCCAAGGAAAACTCGGTTCAGGCGTGCAAATCCGTCTTTTTGATCCCAGCGCCATCGGCAACCCCCGCCTCGCAGAACTCGCGATCGAGACCGCAGAACTCGCCAATATTCCTTACCAAATCACTGTCCGCCGCAGCGGAGGCACCGATGCTGGCTCTTTCCACCTCGCCAACAGCGGCGTCCCATCTATCGTGCTCGGCGTCCCCACCCGCTACATCCACTCTCATAATGCAATCATCGATATCAACGATTACCTCGCCATGCTGAGTCTCACGGTCGCCCTCGCAAATGATCTTGATCAATCCAAAGTCGATGCACTTACTCGCTATCTGTAATTTTAAACGTTCGTATTAATCGAGAATCTTATGCATATTATTTAAGAAGTATAAGATATCCGTAAATCCTTATAAATCAAAAATATCCATAGATATTTCCAGTTTATTTAAAATCGACACAAATACCGCCAACACGAAAAAAGCATCGCCTGCCTTATTGCCTCCCACCGTATCATCCGTGAAGGCCAATCGTTAGACGATACGTTAGGCGATTCGTTAGACAAATACCACTGGAGCAAATCCCGCAAAGCCAAAATGCGATATTAGGAAAACAAACCCAGGACCACTGAACACTAATCACTCGGCGCTTTTCTATTATTTTTTGTCTAACGTCTCACTGTCCGGAGTCTCTAAGCAATTCTCTCGCCAATTCACTCAGATGATTCTAAAACCCTTGTGACCTATTATGAGTAACGATTCCAACCTTCCTAAAATGCCTCCAACTGGAAATCTGAATTTATCCAAGAACTTGATCGGGGTTGGCGAAAAAGATCTCTGGGAGCTCGATGATCAACCCGTTAGCGAACAAAAGCAAGATATCGATGCCATAAAAAGCTATGGCAAGATGATGACTATCGAACTACCTGGAAACTCGGAAACCCAGCCCGCTGTTAAGTTACCGAAATTTTTCTTCACATTCTCAAAACTCGAAAAAATTAGCTTATTCGCCATCGCGTCCGCTTTAATTATCTGCTCAGCACTGGCCATCATCCACTTTTCCAAACAAATCCCAGCTGAATCAGAGATCTCGAAAAAAGTCAGCCTACCCGTCAACGGCAAAATACTAAGTGTCACGTCCATGGAGACTTACTGGCGCTCGCCTGATAAACAAGGTGACAAGGACGATATCGTCCAACGCGGCGTCATACTCATCCCCACCATCAAAATCCAAGTCTCTGGAAGCTCCGGAGCTATCCGAGTCTTCTTTCGTGACAGCGATGGCTCACTCGTTGGAGACAGCACCACACTCCCCATTTCAGGAAAAGAAACTCTCACGATCTCAGCCACCGATGGATTTGCCGACATGGGCATGCACGCTTCTTACCGCACCGGTGAAGACCGTCCTTGGATCGCTCAAGCCCTCGAAGGACCTTCCGTTGACGCCCCCATCGAAAAATTCAAAACTCTTTTCAAAACAGAAATCTCCACCCAGATCCGTTAGATTATTCAATCTTCAATCAGACCGACTAACCGAACCGCACCTCTCTCAGAATTGATTGAATCCGTTTCACTCCCCACAAACCATCACGGCTTCGCCTAAATCCTATTGCTCGTAACAACTCACTCTGCTTTCACTCTTCAAACTTCACTTTTCACACTTCAATGACTCCACTCCCACCCAAAGAAGGCTGGCACGTTCTTCACCTCTTCTATCACATCGATTACTCGCAATGGTCTCTGTTCAGCGATGATGAGCAACGCCAGTCCAAAGTTCGCTTCACCGAGCTCATCCAGGAAATCCGTGCGACTCCGGATACTCAGCTCCTCACCTTTTCCATCGTCTCACCCAAGGCCGATCTCGGCTTCATGCTGCTAACCCCAGACCTCCACGTCGCAAACGCCTTTGAGAAACAACTCTCCCTATCTCTCGGCCCAGAAATTCTAACAGCCGCTTATTCGTATTTCTCCATCACCGAGCCATCTGAATACACCACTACCCGTGAGCAATTCATCGCGGAAACGTTGATCGCTGAGAAAAGCCTCACCGCAGACACCGAGGAATATGACGCAGCGCTCAAAGAATTCGATGATCGCATGGCGCACTACCGCTCTTACCGCGTTTATCCGCAACTCCCCGATTGGCCAGTCATTTGCTTCTACCCCATGACCAAACGCCGCAGCGGAGAAGACAACTGGTATGCTCTCGACTACGAAGCTCGCCGCACCCTCATGGCTGGCCATGCCCGCGTCGGACGCACCTACTCCGGACGCATCCTCCAACTCATCACCGGCTCCACCGGCCTCGACGAACACGAATGGGGCGTCACTCTCCTCTCAAAATCCACCTCCGACATCAAAGACATCGTCTACGAAATGCGCTTCGACGAAGTCTCCGCACGTTACTCAGAATTCGGCGATTTCTACATCTGCCTTCAGCTGCCGCTGAATGAGCTATTTAAGCGGCTTTGTTTGTGAGATTTGAAGAGAAATAGCTACTTCACTTGGGATTCAGCCGCAGGCTTTGGACTGCTGCGCTAATGCACAGCTCTCAAGGTTTATGGATATGAACAAAAATGTCCGAAAGTCCCCCACTGCTCCGACTACCACTAGCGTCGGACAATCTGTATTTATGGAAGAAATTTATCGCCGTCACATCCCTAAAACCCCTTCTTGTCAGAAGGCTTTGATCCGCTAAGCTTTCATACATCCAGAAAACGTCGATCCACCACATCGGCCTTAACCTCTTTTCATAGGTCTCGTCTGTCCTATTCGTCTTTCAGAAAAACTGTCCCATGCGCGATCAGATCCTCGAACTCTTCCGCTCCAATCCGGAGCAATCCTATTCTAAAACTCAAATTGCCAAGACGCTTGCTATCCCCGGCGACCGCAAAGGCGAAATGACTGGAATCCTCATCGATCTCACCGAGGCGAAAGTGATTAACTGCGGTGCAAAAAATCTCTACACCTTGGTCAAGCCACCCGAGATCAAAGCCAAGCCTGAAGCAAAAAAAGCCGCGCTTGAAAAATCAGCACCTGCTAAGCCAGCGCCTAAAGGCTCTCTCACTGGCTCAATCAAATTTCTCCCCAATGGCCACGCCTTCTTCTACCCCGTTATAGGCGATACCGAAAACGAAGCCTCAGGCATCGATTTCAAACTCTACTCACGCATTTTTATCCCGCGCGATAAAACCAAAACCTCGCTCGATGGCGACAGCGTCCGCATCAAGACTTCAGCACCTTCCTCAAAACCTCGCCAACGCGGCCCTGTCCCTGACGACCAGGAAATGCGCGGCGAAGTCATCGAAGTAATCTCCCGCCGCTCAGGACGCATCGTCGGAATCTTCCGCAAAAAAGCCAATTTCTCATGGGTTGAAACCGATGACAAAGCCCTCGAAGGCCGAATTAACATCACCGGCGACACCACCGCAGAACCCGGACAAACCGTGGTCGTCGATCTCGAAAGCTGGGAAAATCCTAACACCGACCCCATTGGCCGCGTCATCGAAGTCCTCGGCTGGCCCGGTGATGCCGGAGTCGATATCCTCTCAACCATCGCACGCTACGGCCTCCGCACTTCATTTCCTGAGGATGTCCTTCGCGAAGCTCGTGCCGTTCCGGAAGAAATCCCCGAGCAGGAAATCGCCCGCCGTCGCGATCATCGTAACAAACTCGTCATCACCATCGACCCCGCGGATGCGAAAGACCATGACGACGCGATCTTCATCGCCAAAACCAAAAGCGGTGGTTGGTTGTTAGAAGTCCACATCGCAGATGTCTCCCACTACATCAAACCCGGCGCCCCCATGGACAAGGAAGCCGTCGAGCGCGGAAACTCCACTTACTTGGTGGATCGTGTTCTCCCCATGCTCCCAACCGAGCTCTCTAACGGAATCTGCTCGCTCAAACCAAATGTCGACCGTCTCACAAAATGCGCGATCATGGAAATTTCCAGCGAAGGCCATATC
>JBILMI010000023.1:0-20741 GCA_044375585.1 Luteolibacter sp. | reverse complement strand
TAACCCCAGCCACGGCTTGCTACGTGCAGCGACAACTCGGCGCGATGAATGCCGTTGCTTTTGATATTTCTGCCGCATGCTCAGGCTTCCTATACGCGATGAAAATCAGCAAACGGATGATTTCCGATGGTGCCTTTGATAATGCCCTGATTATCGGAGCTGAAAAACTTTCTGCATTCGTGAACTGGGAAGATCGAACCACCTGTGTGTTGTTTGGCGATGGTGCAGGGGCTGCGGTGTTGCGTCGTTCGAAACCCGGCGAAGGTGCAATTCTTGCAACTGAAATGGGCACCGATGGAAATCTCACTCATTTGCTTAATATCCCCGGCGGCGGATCAGCTTGTCCAATCACCGAAGCCAATGTCGGAACCCATCTCTCAACCCTCGCAATGCAGGGAAAAGAAGTTTTCAAACATGCAGTCAATCGCATGAAAGAAGCTGCGGAAAAAGTGATCGAGCGTGCGGGGCTACAAGCAGAAGACATCGCTTGTGTCATTCCGCATCAGGCGAATTTACGCATCATCGATGCCATCGCCGAACGTCTCTCTGTCCCAGAAGGCCGCGTATTTATCAATCTCGATAAATATGGAAATACTTCGGCGGCAGCAGTGGCCATAGCACTCGATGAGGCGAACCGCAGCGGTGTAATCAAACGCGGAGACAACATCGTCCTCGTCGTCTTCGGAGCCGGCCTGACATGGGCAGCAGCAGCGGTGAGGTGGTAGAAGTTGCAAGAACGCGAGATCCCGCCTGACTTTAATAGACAGCGAGGTTTTGTAACTATCCGTTTCCAAAATGCACACAATGTGACATTTTCATTTATGACTTTTGACTGGGATCCCGATAAGTAGATATGGCTAAAAGAAAATCGAAGCCTCAGTTTTAATCATGTTCTTTACCACATCGAAAATGACGATCTGTTTGATTTGAGGAAACATCCAAACAAAGAGAGATGCCCCAACCTGAAGCTGCTGATTTTAAAAATGAATGATTACGTTTACGTGATACCTTTTGTTGAAAATCATGGTGTCATGTTTTTAAAAACAATTGTCCCTAGTAGAAAAGAAACGAAAAGATATTTGAAATGTAGGCACTAAAGTTAAATCCTGAAGAAATAGCTCTCCTTACAGAGTTGGAACAAGATGAGAGGGAAGTAAGTGGTAAGAATACCTAAAGATTTACTCCGATTCAAGCAAGCTGCTCGCAATACTCTTAAAAAAGACAAAAGAGTAAACATTAGGATTAGTGAGCGAGATCTCAGCTACATTCAAAAAATCGCCCTCGAAGAAGGCATTCTTTATCAGACTCTCATATCGAGCGTCTTGCACAAATACATCAATAAAAATCTGCAGTGTGAGCTATTCCTATACCACTGGAGCTCCCGATGCACCTTGAAAAGGCGCCGTCTCGGAAATTTCTGCAGTGTAATCTGAAAACGCCTCAAGCACCGCCTTCGCGCGATCCGGTCTGTCCTCGAGAAGAATCGGTAAAGCCGCTTTATAATATTTCAAACGGATGTCAGACTCTCCGTCATGCCGATCCAAACGATCGAGAAAAGCAGCGATATCGATCATACGGGCGCGCGCATCGATGAATTGTAGGTCGAGAAGTTCTTTTTTATTGAGCATGTGAATTACCTCCTGAGGATAGCTTAAAATGATTTCTGGAAAGATGCGAATTTCTTTCTCACTTTAACCCTCAAAACTAGTCAGCGGCTTGATCAGATTAGTTGAAAGCGGAAAAACACGATCGTAAATCCCTGGGGCGATCTCCGCGCTTTGCGCATAGGCATCGCGTAGCATCTCCATTTTAGCATCGAGATTATCAATGTAATGCAGAGCAAAAGCCTCAGGAGTTTTTGGCAATACTGGAGAGCCGAACTCCAACTGCCCGTGATGACTTGCAATCAGATGTAGAAGATGAATCCGAACTTCTTCCGTCGTGGGCTTTGACTCTGAAAACGCGTCGAACTCAGAAGCAACTAAGAGATCATTCCATAGTTTGTTAACCAACTCGATTCCCATCGGGATGTGGCCGAGCATTTCGCCATACTTCGAGTGAATCTGCGCGAAGCCCTCCTCGGGATAAGAATTTTCCCAGAGCTTACCGCAGTCATGAAACAACACTCCAGTGATCATCAGATCCCGATTCAACTCAGGATAAATTGCACTGATAGCAGAAGCAGAACGCATCATTTGAGCAACATGCTCCACCAATCCACCCCGCCGAGCGTGATGATTTTTCCGAGCAGCAGCAGTACGGGCGAAACGATCACCCATCTTTTCGAAAAATATCTCAGCTAATCGCTTTAATCTCGGATCGATCATGCTCTGGCAGAATCCAATAATCTCCGAAAAATCACGTTGTTGTTTCGCTCGCGTCTTCGGATCACCCGCGAGGAATACGGCGATTTCTTCATCTTGCAAAGATGACCAACTTATTCCGCTGCCGTTAATCCCATATTGATTCTGCGTCCACTCCCCTTCCAAACGCACAATCGTGTTCAACTCCATCTTTTCCGTCTCTGAGTAAAGGGGCGTGTTCGACCAAACTTTGAGACTGATCGATCCGGTGGAATCAACGAAAACGAGATCGAAAAATGGTTTGCCATCTTTGGTCGTTTTGTTCGCGCGCGATTGCAATTGCGCCGCAATAGAGGCGATCAGGGGCACATCGCCGGCTTGCTCCTTCAAACTCGAAATAGAAATATCACTCATGCCCCAAGGCTGGCATAACATCTCATGCTGTCACGCGACTTTTGCTTAATAGATCGCGAATTCTAGCTAAATCCACTGCGGATGTTTTGGCAACAAAACCTCGAGCATGCGCAAAATGCACATCGGCTTCAGTTTCAATCTGAGTGAAATCCAAACCTAAATAATCATTGAAACGGGAAAGCGCGAAGCCTGCTCCACGCCGATCCGGATAAACCATGCCGACCACTTGTTGGTCTTCCGGAAGACCTGCAGCATATCGAGCTAAGCCAGCAGAAGCATCTTCTGAAATATTTGCGGAACGCGGCAAAAACAAAACACGGAAACTCATTTCACCCTCACCGATTTCCCAAATCTCGCTACTACGCGCGATCTCATTGAGTTTTTCGCGCAGCGATTTCAGATAACCAATTAAATCTGAACCGATCCAACGCATCACTTCCCACATTGGCTCGCCTGAACGAACTTCAGACATTCCAGCGAACCTACGCAGTAGGGTGAGATCCACGGTTGAATTCAGCTTGGCAAGTAACTCGCGCTCAACTCCCAACCACGCCGCAGTCTCTTGGGGTCCACGTGTATCAAACCACTCAGCCACTTCCAACCAGTCGCAATACTTCCGAGCATCATCATAGAGCCCCATATCCATCAGCACTAAACTCAATGAACAGGTCGGCGGATGATCTTTGGGAAATTGATGGTGATCAAAATTTCCCATTTCTGGCTGATGTTCACCACCAACATCCACTACCGCCATGTTTGGGTTACTGAGATCTTGCTGGGTCGGTTCACGACGCAAGATCGGTGCCTCGTGCACAGCGACAAGTAGGCAGCACGCAAGAAACTCGTCTTTATGCGAACTACCCGGATGAGTAAGTATTTCTGAGAATTTGTTCATTTCTAATTCAGAGACAAGGCAACTGATCGAGCCTCTATGCAAGACGAATCCCCGATTCATACAAAAGCTCTATCCAAACATGCGTCAATAAAGCACTCGGATAAAGCATTAAACGATGTTGTGATCAGTCAAATTTCGGGGTTTTGTGGCGTGTAAAATAACCATCTCCAAGATACATATCTCCAGAATAATCCTTTAATGGGCCTGCGTCTGGAGGCAGTGGAATGTTTGCATACGCTGCATCTTCAGGATGCGAATAAGCGATCGATACTGGAGTGCCCACTGAAACGAGACGGAAAAACTTTGGCGAAAGATTTTCATGCATGCGGATACATCCATGTGTGCACGGCGAGTGTTTCACCCATCCTGTGTGAAAACCATACGCTGTTTTGAACTCACACCAATACGGCATCGGGGTTCCCTTGAATTTCCAACCCGATGGAATATTGCCTATTTTGGTTTGGCGAACTGATTTCCCATCCGTCGCATAGCCGTGCGAGTTAGCACGGCGCTTCGCTTCCTTACTGTTGATACGAAAATTCCCCGTTGGAGTGGGCGAACCAGGTGCTCCTAACGAAACCGGCATCACCATCAACATCTCTTTATCCTCCATCACATAAACGCGTTGCTTGGAGAGCGACACCTTCACTTTCACCGCAGACGGATTAGTTGGCAGTTTAGCGGGTCGGTCGTAGGCGTGATATGCTAAAATACCACCTGAACCCGATTTCCAAGCGCAAGATGAAGATCCCATCACTAGGGCGAGCCCAGCCAAGACAGTTAAAAACGTTCGTTGTTTCATATGACCGATCCTCTAAAATTTATTTCAAAAAATACATCTTTTAAAAAACTCTATCCAATTAGCGTTGCCGCTCCCATTCGTCGACTTCGCCGCCAACAAACCAGACCGAAGCTCTAACATAAGGAATAAAAGTCACTTCAGGACCAAAGCCCGCATCATATCCCTTATATCCATAAGGGCCGTATCCTCCCGTTGAGTAACCGCCGAAGAAACGATTCCTCGTCACAGCCTCACGTCCCTCGTAATTCCAACGTTCTGAGAATTTATCGTTCCGTAATCCCTCAATGCGTACAGCTGGACTTCCCCACGCCAACAATACCGCATTTTGACTCATCCCTTTTACAATTTCGCCCTTAGAGACCAACTCTTTATGTTTTTCACTAAGCTGGGCGTAGTCCTGAGGATGCTCCTCAATCCGCTTCTGAGGCGTAGACGGAGCGCAAGACGAGACAATTCCAACCCATAATCCAAAGCATGAAATGGCGATCAATTTTTTCATCATTTAAGAATGTCACTTCTTTCGGTTTTTTGCAACTGGGTTTAACCGCAGAAATGAGCTAGGTTTTTCTGAACAGAAAAATTCAAGAAAGTTCAAACACGTACTTGCCAATTACGAAAGTGTGCGACCAATCTTTCGCAACACACATCCAACGAACTCCCTTAACTCATGTCAGAACTGCTCGAAAAAGCCGAATTACAAGCCTCACTCAAAAAATGCCCTGAATGGGAAACCGAAAAAAATTCTATCACACGCTCATTTGAGTTTGAGGAATTCATGGACGGCATTGATTTCGTGAACAACGTCGGTGAGATCGCAGAGGAGGCTCAGCATTATCCAGACATCACGATTAAGTATACCAAGGTAACCTTGAAACTCACCACTCACGATGTTGGCGGCGTGACCGATCTTGATATTGAACTCGCTCAACGCGTCGATAACCTCGTCGACTGATATGACCGCGTGACTCAAGCGTGACCCGAAGTAATCGGTGGTCGCACTCTTCATTCAACATAAAAAAAGCCCGGGAAAAACTCCCGGGCTTTTTCGTGAAATATACGTAAACTTAAATTCCTTTGTAACGCACACGCATGCCGTCTTTACCGATCGGCCTGTCATCTACTGGGCGTTGTTTTGGGATACTCATCGAAACTTTCGCTGGGCGATCCGCCGGGTGATCATTTCTGCGCTCTTCAGCCTCGTTTACTTTTAACTCGCGGCCATCCATCTTCATTCCATCTAACAACTGAATCGCTTTTTCACCAGACTCCATGCTGTCCATGGTGATGAAGGCGAAACCACGTGGGTTTCCCGTATTAAAATCCATAGGACGGCGGAATTCGATGATCGTTCCAATTTCCGCGAGTGCTTCGGCGAGTTTTTGTTCAGTGGTGTCGTAGGATAGATTTCCGATAAATAATTTCATAGTTGGTATTCTGCAGTTGGTGAAACCCTTCAGTCACAAGTACATCGTTTCACTAAGAACGACATCATTATCAACCGCACAGCAAATCTCCGCACCCGCCTTTCGGGGCTCATCTTTACAGAACCTAGCACAGAAAAATAACATACCAAGCCCACTTGTGATAATTCTTGAGAGGTAGGGTGCCAACTTGTCCTGCCGTAGCTTTAGACCTTTTGCCAAAAGTAATTGCCGAAAAGGCCGAGCCTGTGGATGCCGAGTCCAAGGCACGATGAGGGCGCGGATAAGCATCCGCAACCGAAGAGCAACGCCGGAATCGGCGTCCTCAGGCCGGTAATGTGAAATCCTTTCCGCAGAGCGGCACAAATCCAAAACCTGATCCTTTCCCGTTTCGGCAAGGACTTTTGGCAAACGGTCTATGCAAAGGAGGAGCGCCGAGGGCATCGCGTGAAGCGAAGTGCAAAAGTATTCGCATTTGACTGATTCACTAACTCCCCCCCACGCGTGGCGCTCTGCGCCCCCTACAGATCGGGCTGAACAAGAATACCCTTCCTTACAGACTAGTGCTTCCTGAAAACCAACTCTGCACCCAGCGCATCATTGGCCGCATTCAAAGCATCGATTCCATGATGTAAATCAACTCCGCTGAGAATATCACGCCCCTTCGAGACGCTTCAGGATTTCTGCTTTTTCCCCGTAGCACTCAACCTCCGGGTTAACGCTAGAATCGCCGGATGTGTAAAACGCCGCTCGGACGTGATCGCGTAAAAATGCGTTTCCACCTCCTTTGTCCGGCCTAGCGGGACGAATCCATATCTCTCGAACACTTCTGATGCAACGACTGTTGGCACCGCAATAAAAGCATGGCCGCTCGTCGCTACAATTTTTGTTAGGGCTGCGTCTTCAAATTCAGCAACCACGTTCGGTTCCACGCCTACGCTTCGGAACCATTTCTCCAAGTCTCGTCTGAGGTTGCAATTCTGAGTCGGTAGCAAAGCAGATGCTCCGTCGAGATTCCGCGGAAATCGACCCTTGAGCTTCTTCGCAAATTCCGGCATCGCGCAGAACGTGATCGTGGATGATCCTAACAGATGATTGAATACCTTTCCCGCAATCGCGGGTGAGGCAGGCTCATCAGCTAGCACCACATCAAGCCGATGCGTGTTGAGCTGGGAAACGATATCCGCCAGCTTTCCTTCATGACACGTGAGTTGCACGGGAGGCTCGTGCTCCAGCACCGGGCGTAGAATATCGTAGCTCATCAACTTCGGGAATGAATCCACAATACCCACATGAAGATGGAGACGGAGGCTGGCCGGTGCCTCTTTGGTAGCTCGAAGAATCTCAGCACCTAGAGTGAAAATTTCCTCAGCATGACTGTAGATCAGTTTGCCGAATTCTGTCAGCACCAGCGAGCGCCCACTGGTGCGAAAAAGCGTCTCTCCTAAGCTCGTCTCCAAGAGCTTGATCTGAGTGCACATCGAAGGTTGTGAGACCCGCAGTTTCTCAGACGCCTTTCTCAGACTGCCCTCCTTTGCAACCGTCCAGAAGTAGCGAAGATGATGATAATTCAGAAATTCGGTATCGGGCAATAGTTCCATTTATTGGAATTATTTATGTTATTTTGAGTATTATACAAACTATTTTTCACCTGCATTATGTATCCATGTCAAATCAACTCACCATGAAATTCACCTTCACTCATCACCACCACGCTCCCTCCAAATCCATCTTGGATATGATCGAAGCCAAAATGCATTCTCTGCTACCCGATCTTAAAATCGACGAAGCGCGAGTCAGCCTAGATCGCAGCCTCACCGAAAGTCCGCCCTACAGCGTGTCTTTCCATCTCGTGACTCCGGGACCGGATGTGATCGTCTCATCCTCAGACCACACACTGCGTGCCGCGGTTCTCAAAGCCTTCAAGCTGATCGATGAAAAGATCGAAGTTCGCCAGATCAAACGCTCGAAACGCCGTGAGGCCGCTCCTGCTATTGAGCTCACCCGCCGCCGTCCAAGCGGCTCGCCCCGCCGATAATCCAGACAAACTCGCAAACACTCAAAATACCCCAAACATAAATTAAGATGACCATCCTATCCCTACTGGCCACCACCGCCGATCCCGCAAGCATGAAAATGTGGGCCTATATCGGGTTCATTGCCCTCGTAATGTTATTTCTCGCGCTTGATCTCGGCGTATTTCACCGGGATGCGCACGAAGTCACCATGAAGGAGTCCATCACGTGGTCCTGTATCTGGCTCGCTTGCGGAATCTCTTTCACTGGTTTTATTTACTACGCGTATCAGTATAAGTGGCTTGGACTTGGACTCAACACGCCCGTCTATGCTTCGGGCGCTATTGCACTTGGAGAAGTGACGGGAGCCACGGCAGCGATCCGATATCTAACCGGATACATCGTCGAGAAGTCCCTTGCGATGGATAACATCTTCGTCATTGCGATGATCTTCGGTTACTTTGCGATCCCCGCAAAATACCAACATCGAGTGCTTTTCTGGGGAATCATCGGAGCTCTCATCATGCGTGGAGGTATGATCTTTCTCGGGGCCGAGCTGATCATAAATTACACATGGATCCTCATCGTTTTCGGTTTCTTCCTGATTCTAACAGCACTAAAAATGGCACTCATCAAGAGCCATAGCGACCCGGGAAAAAATCCAGTTGTTAAAATTGCTAAGCGGTTTTTCCGAACGGTGGATTTCTACGATGGGCAGAAATTTTTTACCCTCCGCACGGTGGCACCCACGACCATCATCGATCCGAAAACGGGTAAGGATACTTACGCACCAGCTCAGCCAGGAACGCTATCCGCACGTTGGGCCATCACTCCGCTGTTCCTCGCGTTGATCATGGTGGAAATCACAGACCTTGTGTTTGCGGTCGATTCGATACCCGCGATCTTCGCCATCACTCCTGATCCTTTCATTGTCTTCACAAGTAACATCTTCGCGATCCTCGGCCTACGCGCCCTCTATTTCTGCCTTGCCGCGCTGATTGCAAAATTCCGTTTCCTCAAGCCTGCCTTGATTTTGATTCTGGCCTTCATCGGTATCAAGCTTCTGCTGCTCGCCGCACCGCCTTATTTCAATGACTTCGGGCTGAGTCAAAGTGAATTACAGAGCATCAAGATCGATCCGATTGTCTCACTGATCATCGTCCTCGGTACACTCGCCTTAGCGACAGTCATGTCCATCCTCATACCTGAAAAAGAAGAAAGTAACGCCTTATGACAACTACAGAAATCAATCCCATGAACCAAGAAAATACACACGACTCGCTGCTAGCAATATGCCTCTTCGCAGCTTTCTCGAATGGAGAGCAATCCGATGCTGAGCGTGATGAAATAGCCCGCTACGCCAATGAAATGGATGCTGACAACTTGGCAGCGCTATCCCGCCGGATCCTGATGGGCAAACTCTCCCTAACCGATGCCTGCGAAGGCCTTTCTTCCAATGACAACCGTATGCTTGCCTACGAAATGGCGCGCGCCATTTGCGAAGCTGGCGGATCGATTTCCACCGAGGAAGAGGAATTCCTCTCGGAACTACGCCGCCTTCTCGCACTCGAAAAAGGCGAGTCGGGTAAGGTGGATGAGAAGGTAGATTCCGTTGCCCTCGCTCCGCTCGCCACCGCGCAGGACGAGGCACTCTCGTCCGATAGCAGTGGCATGATTCTCAAATACGCGATTCTCAACGGAGCTCTCGAACTCCTGCCACAGACCCTTGCGACCGTTGTTATCATTCCGATGCAGATGAAAATGGTCTATCGAATTGGAAAGGCAAACGGCGTGGAATTGGATCGCTCAAACATCAAGGATTTCCTCGCCACTGCCGGCATCGGCCTCGGTTCCCAAATGGTCGAGGGCTTCGCACGGAAGATGGTTGGTCAGTTCGGACGGAAACTCGGAGGAAAAACTGTAGGCAAAGTTGCCGACCAAGTCACGGGGTCTGCGATGTCGTTTGCATCGACCTACGCCATCGGTCATGTGGCACAGAGATACTATTCCGGTGGTCGCAACCTGACCGCTCCGGCTATGAAAAAACTCATAGCGCCGTTGCAAAGCCAAGCCCGCGAACTGCATACAAAACACCTCCCGGAAATCCAGGAGCGTGCGAAGACGCTCGACACCGCAGCCATCCTCTCACTCGTTCGCGGCGGAACACCTTGAGACGCTCTATCTCGCAACGGCAACACCGGGAGTTTTGGAATGCGCGTGCTGCGGGAAGTCGAAGGTCAACACCAGCGGTTCTGTCCCCGTATTCTCGATTTCGACACCGCCGCGGTTCAGCGCGGCCTGCGTGATGAAGCCGATCTCGGGATAGAGTTCGCCAAGCTTCATATCTTGGTGATATCGCACTTCGAGTTTGCCGACCCGACCGCGTCCGCAGTTCGTGTGGAACAGCGCGGGGCTCTCCGGGCAGAAATTCGTCTTGGCGCCGGGCGTAACGGTGAGACGGAGAATTGAGCACTTCTGGTCGCCTAGAACCTCACCGTAAACAATCCAGCGTGCGTCCACTCCGTCGCCGGCAAATTCTTCGGCAGTGATTGCCGGGCGCGAATTCTTCAGCACGAAGTCAGGGTCCTGATTCGCTTTGAAGTCGAACGTGTCTACCAAGTATTCCCAGTCTTCGTGCTTCGCCTTAGGATAGTCCTGTTCCCGGCAGGCGTAAAACGCATCGGCTGCTCCGATCCGTCCATCAAGTGTCAGGTCCTCGGCGAGAAAATGCTCGTCCATCGTCACGTGCAACTCGTGCGTGCAAAGGTCCGTCGGTGAGTGCAGCACACCATTCGGCATCACAAAGCCGTTATCAATGTGCATCATCGTGTGGGGCGACAAGTGCCGCACTCCGTTATAATCGCCCTGTCCCCAGCGCTTCATGCAGGCGAGGAACTGATCCTTAGTCACAAACGGATACAAGCCCATTGCCGTAGTGTGATAATGCGACGGACTGACTCCAGGGTTGTCGAAAGAATTGATGTCGTAGACTTCCCACTTTGCCCAGTGAAGATGGTGGGGAATGGGGTTCAAATTATCGAACTTCTTGGACACAATCGGCCAAGTGGCCTCGCCGAACAAGGATTTCGAAAATGCCGTGATTTTCTCTCCCATGACAGCTTCGGGATTGGCCGCAATCAAATCCTGAAGTGAGATGAATTGCCCGTTTGGCGTGAGGACGTGAGCTTCTCCTTCACGAAAAGGCGCCTTTCCCGTGCGGGTATCGATAACGCCTGTCACAATCGGCACGGTGCAGCACATCCAGACTTCATCGAGTCCCGTCCCACCCATGTAGTCCGGGTAATACGATTTCGCATCCAGGCGAAGGCGCTTTCCCGGTGTGCAAAATGTTCGGCCGGCATAGCGGTGCACAAGCTGCAGCACCCCGTCGTTCTGATTGAGGCAATCATCGAGAATCGAATTCGATCCAATGCCGGATCCGTCGATCACATCTTGCTGGGGATATTCGTGCAGTTTATCAGGGAGAATTGAGGTCGAAATAGCCATGGGAAGAGGATTCTGAGAATTTAGAAAAAGAGAAGCAAGACCGAATGTCCGCGACTCGCTATTCCAAATCAAAAATCAACAATCGTCATTCATCAATCGTCAATCAATTCTTCACCATTCACTCTTCATTCTTCATTCTTCAAAATGGAAACTTCCCGCCCAGGCCCTTCATCATATCACCCATACCACCAGCGCCACCCATTTGCTTCATCATGTTCTTCATCTTGCCGGGTGATTTCATCATCTTGCGCATTTCACCGAACTGCTTAATGAGCTGATTGACCTGCACAATGGAAGTTCCAGAACCCGCCGCAATACGCTGGCGCCGCGAAGCTTTGATAATCTCTGGGCGCGAACGTTCTATTGGCGTCATGGAAAGCACGATCGCTTCGGTGCGCTTGAGTTTACTGTTATCCAGCGCGCCGGCAGGGAGCTGTTTTTTGATCTTATTGAAACCCGGCATCAATCCGAGCAAGCCCTCAAGTGGACCGAGATTCTGGATCATCTTCATCTGATCTAGGAAATCGTTGAAATCGAATTTCCCGTCTTGCATCCGCTTTATCGAACGCATCGCATCGGCTTCGTTGACCTTATCTGCCACGTTCTCAACCATGCTGACGATGTCACCCATCCCGAGAATCCGATCCGCCATACGCGATGGATGGAACTCCATCAACTGATCGAGCTTCTCTCCCTCACCCGCGTATTTGATTGGCTTACCCGTGACTTCACGCATCGAAAGCGCCGCGCCACCCCGCGCATCACCGTCCAGCTTGGTCAGAACGATCCCGGTGATTCCCACGGCATCATCGAAATGCTTCGCTACGGAAACGGCTTGTTGTCCAGTCGCTGCATCCGCAACTAACAGAGTTTCTTTCGGCTTCAAAAACGCATGTAAGCGCTTCAATTCCTCGATTAGCTTTTCATCAATTTCCTGACGACCCGCCGTATCAAAAATCAAAACGGTCGCGCCTTTTTCCTCGCCGTAAGCAATCGCCTCACGAGCGACTTTGAGTAAATCCGTTTCACCTCGATCCGGCGCAAACACCGGCACATCGATCTGAGCAGCTAAGGTGACCAACTGATCGATCGCGGCTGGGCGATAAAGATCGCATGCTACCAACAGCGGCCTGCGGCCTTCTTTCTTCAGACGTCGTGCGAGCTTCGCCGAGGTTGTGGTTTTACCCGCACCGTTTAGACCGACCATAAGAATACGCGCCGGCGGATTGAGATCGAGCGGAACATTATCTCCGCCCAAAACTCGAGTTAGTTCGTCTTGGAAAAATTTAACGATCTGCTCACCGGGCTTGATTGATTTTAAGACAGCCTCTCCCATAGACGCCTCTTTGACCCGGGCGATTAGCTCTTTGGCGACCCCGAACTCCACATCCGCTTCAAGCAGCGCAATGCGGATCTCACGCAATGCATCCGTGATGTTTTTATCGGAAATTTTGCCGACCCCACGGAGATTGCGGAAGGTCTTGTCGAGGCTGTCGCTGAGGCTTGAAAACATAATCTGGGCGAGACTTTATGTTTTATCATCCAAATCTCAACTGTGAATTCATGGCAGGGATGCGCGGCCTCCAAGAATTTATTTGGATGAAAACCCGAACTAACCTCTCATAAGCACATGCGTTACCTATTTTTCATACTCGCTCTTAGCTGCACGGTATCCGCGGATAAAGTGCAATCCACCGCAACTCTGGTCCCCGAGGTGACTTTGGTTGCACCTGGAAATTCATTTACCGTCGCGCTAAAACTTGAGCACCCAGAGGGCTGGCACAGCTATTATTTACAATCTGGCGGCGTTGAATTACCGCCATCAATCACATGGAAACTACCTGAGGGCGCGAAAGCTGGAGCCATCCAATGGCCTACACCTGAGGTTAAAGAGGGTTTTAGCGGTAAAAGTTTCGTCTACAGCAACAGCCCAGTATTTCTAGTCGAAATCACGCCGCCTCCATCACTCACCGTCGGAAGCACCTTCACGTTTTCCGCCACCGCGAATTGGCAGATTTGTGAAAAATCCTGCATCGATGAAGAAGCGAGCTTCTCCCTGAATCTCCCCGTCGCCGAAAGCGAAGTCATCGATCCTGAACAAACGAGTTTATTTGAAACTGCCAGGCAATCGATTCCAAAACCTCTGCCATCCGATGTATCCGTATCAGCAAATCCCGACACGACATCACCCGATTCAATACGTCTAGAGCTCAGAGGCCTCAAAGCACGTCCTACAGATTTCATCCCTAACGAGCCTTATTTAAAAGCGCTTTCAGAAGCGGGCAAAATTACCTCAATCGAAAACGGTTTCTTGCTCACTCTTGAACGTAAAAAAGTCGATTTTTTGGAAGAACCTATCCCACAGGGAAATTCAATTTCTGGCATCCTCGTGGGTCCATACAACTATGTCATCCCAGAAACTCGTATCTCAGTTCCGTCTCCAGAACGTATCTCTTTGGTAGAACTACTTAAAATTCTCGGGGGGATGTTTATCGGTGGTTTGATCTTAAACTTGATGCCCTGTGTGTTTCCGGTGATTGGATTGAAAATCATGGGCTTTGTCCAACAAGCTGGTGAAAACCGTCGCTCCATCGCGCTGCACGGCATCAGTTTCGCCGTCGGCGTGCTGGCATCTTTCGGAGTCTTAAGCGGCGTCCTCTTTGCTGCCCGCGCCGCGGCTATTAAAAATGGAAGCGAGCTGAAAGGCTGGGGATACCAACTCCAAGATCCAAACGTCGTCGTGGTTCTCGTGCTGCTAATGTTCATCCTTGGACTGAACATGTTTGGTCTTTTTGAAATGGGAACCTCCGCGACTTCTGTGGGTGGTAAACTCCAAAATAAAAGCGGTCATACCGGATCATTTTTCTCAGGTGTGTTAGCGACCGTCGTCGCCACTCCTTGCTCTGGACCCTTCCTCGGTGTCGCAATTGGTGCCACATTGGGACTTCCTTCCTCCCAGTTTTTCCTGAGCTTCACAGCCATGGCGCTAGGACTCGCACTACCTTACCTCATACTTTCTGTATTCCCATCCTTAGTTGAAAAACTCCCTCGCCCCGGCGCTTGGATGGAATCTTTCAAACAAGCAATGTCATTTCTCCTATTCGGATCCGCAGGGTATTTCCTCTGGTTTTACTCTGGGCTCATAGGACAGGAGTATTTGTTAGCCCCCATCTTTGGGCTCTGCTTGATCGCGATCGCTGCATGGGTATATGGCCGTTGGCACTTACCACATCGCGCCAAAAATGTTAGAATCATCGCACTAGTGATCGCGCTTATAAGCTTTAGTTCAGGAGTTTTTCTAACCTTGCCACCGAATCCATCCAAGCTTGAGTGGCAGACATGGTCCGAAGAAAAAACCGAAGCTCTCCTCTCTGAAAACACACCCGTCTATATCGACTTCACTGCGCAGTGGTGCTTGACCTGCCAGGTGAATAAAAAAATCGCTTATACCGATGAAGTGATCGCACTAGCCAAAGATAAAGGTGTCGTTTTCCTCAGAGCAGATAAGTCCGCTCCAAATCCAGCCATTGAAGCCAAACTCGAAAAACTCGGCCGCACCGCCATCCCAGTCAACGTTCTAATCATGCCTGACAAAGAACCGATTATTACTCCCACGATTCTTACCCCAGGTGTCATGATTGATCTCTTTAATCAAATCCCCGATCCAGCGCAGTAATCATAGCCGAGGCCTTATATGCTTTTCTGTTTTTCTGCTTTTACCTATTGTTGCTCCTCAGCTGGCGGCCCACTTTCAAAGCGCATCGTATCTGCAACGAAGGTCAGCGGAATCGAGCCGGTTTCACCGTTACGGTTTTTTGCTAAAACTAATTCGGCCTTACCCTCTAAGGCCGCGCGTTCTTCTTCATTCTCGGCATAATATACATTCCGATAAAGCAAACCAACAAGGTCGGCATCCTGCTCGATCGAACCGGATTCACGAAGGTCAGACATACGAGGAATGCCAAGACTTTTTCCCGTCCGTCCTTCCGGACCCCGATTTAGCTGAGCGAGAATCAAAATTGGTATTCCTAGTTCTTTAGCTAGCGCTTTGATCCCACCGGAAATTTCAGCGATCTCACGTTCGCGCGAGCTCTCCGCCTGCTTGGTGCGGGATTTCATCAACTGGAGATAATCGATCGCGATGAACTCGATGTTTTCATCACGTTTTTTGCGGCGCGCCTTCGCTCGCAATTCGTTGATTGAAATGCCAGCGGTATCATCGATGAAAAGTTTCGAGTTCATGATCTGCATTGAGGAATTTCGAATTCTCTCAAGCTCCTGCTTTTTGGGTGTGTAACCGCGCGATAACTGTGAAATCGCAAATTTCGCTCTCGCAAACAACAAACGCTGCACTAGCTGCGCCGAGCTCATTTCACAAGAAAACACCATGCTAGGTTTACCCTGATCCAAGCAAACATGCTCGACGATGTTCATCATCAAAGAGGTTTTACCCATTGAAGGACGAGCCGCTATCACGAACATCTCACCCGGCTTCAATCCACCCGATTTTTTGTCCAGCACCTCAAAGCCTGTGCTGATGCCTGCTGAAACCTTTTCTTTAGAGATTAACATCTGGAAGTTTTTCATCACTTCCTCGACCGTCTGCTTTAAGGTCTGGGCTAGATTGGTCTCAGCACTCTCACGGATCGAGAGAATGGATTGCTCCACCGAATCCAAAAGCTCCGGCACCTCATCCGGCGCTTCATAGGCTTGTGCAACCGCTTCGTTCGCGCTGCGAATAATGGCGCGCAACACGAACTTGTCTTTAACGTGCTGAAGGTGGTGATGAAAATGCCCTGGGCTTGGCGCATAGGTGTAAAGCTCTGTGATATATCCTGGACCACCACATTTTTCTAACAGACCTCTATCCATCAACCTCTGCACCAAAGATACCAACTCAACTTGCAAGCCAGCCTCGAACAACTCGATGAGAAAGCCAAATAACGTTGAATGATTCGGGAGATAAAAATGTCCGGCGGTAAGTTTTTCTTCAACCGCTCTTCCGATGTATTCCTGAGGATCCTGCAACATGGTGGAGAGCAGTGATTTCTCAGGTCCCACTGCATGCGGTAGTGCGCGGGTCACATCTTCCACATCACTTGCTCCTTGCTGGAGATTCAGAGCAGATTTTTTTTGTTTCGGTTGTTCAGCCATGTGAGATGGGGATTAACGCAAAGACTCACCACCCTCGTCAACCTCACGGATATCTTCCAGAAAATCCATTGGTAGCCATTGTGAATAACTCGTGACTATTCCATATAGCTATTGGGATTTATTCAGCAATCTGGCAAATACGGCATTTTTTAACATGAGTGAGGAGAATCGGGAGAAGAGGAAAAGAGAAAAAATCTTAGCTGAGCTCTCCTCATCTCCATTCCTCCTCTCTCCTGTTTTTTAAAAGCCCGAACCTCATCCACAATACCCTCTTGTATCTCAAAGTCTTGTGTCTTGTGTCTTCAAGTCTTATGTCTTTATCCCCCATGCGAGCCCTTCTCCAACGCGTTTCCTCAGCCAGCGTCAGCATCGATGGCGAAACGGTCTCATCCATCCAACACGGCCTACTGATTTTACTCGGCATCGAGGAATCCGATAACACAGAAGACATTGATTGGCTCTGCGGGAAAATCACACGCCTACGGATCTTTGAGGACGAGAATGGAAAAATGAACCTCAGCATCCAGGACATCGGAGGAGAGGCATTGGTCGTCAGCCAATTCACCCTCCATGCCTCCACCAAAAAGGGCAATCGTCCTTCCTTTCTAAAAGCTGCCCCACCCGCCATCTCAGAGCCGCTTTACAACGCCTTTTGCAATAACCTCGAAGCCGAACTCGGAAAATCCATCGGACGCGGAATCTTTGGCGCAGAAATGCAAGTCTCGCTCGTCAACACCGGCCCGGTCACCATCTGGATTGATAGCCAAAACAAAGAATGATCGGGCCGCACCTCGACTTTCAGCATACCCATCCAAAGCAATTTTATTTAGTGACACAGTCCCGCTTACTGGCTTGAACTCTGCTTGGTGAAACACCCTGCACTTTAACTATGAACCTTCTAAAAACCAAGTTAGGACGTCTCGCTGCCTTCGGTGGCCTTTATTTCAGTGAAGGCCTTCCCCAGGGATTTGCCAACATCGCTCTGATCCTAGAATTCAAGCGACGCGGTATGGACGATGCGGCCATCGGCGTTTTCGCGGGTATTGTCAGTCTTCCTTGGATGTGGAAATTTTTAATCGGACCTCTGGTAGACAATCTACACATCCCACGTTTTGGCGCACGTAAACAATGGATCATCGTCACTCAAACCGGTATGGTGCTCAGCCTCTTCGCCTCCCTATTTAACATGCCTTTTTTTGATGGCGATAGCGTCGTCGGGCTACAGATTTTCACGGCGTTGATCTTCATTCATAACGCTTGCTCGGCGTCACAAGATGTAGCAATCGATTCTCTAGCTTGTAACACTCTACCTGAATCCGAAAGGGGCACTGCCAACGGTTTGATGTTTGGCTTCGCAGAAGTCGGTCGCATGGTTGGAGGCTATGGAGTGATCGCTTTAAATGATAAAGTTGGCAGCTTTACCACCGCCAGCGGAATTGTGCCAATTGGACTAGCGCTGATTCTTTTTGGTGTGATCACCCTCATACGTGAAAAAAGCGCAGCACAAGCCATGAAGGATGGTGATCTGCCTTCACCTCCTGAAGGAACTTCAGGCATAACCGCGGTCAAAGCCCAGCTCGGAGATTACATCTTCACTACTTTCAAAACCATGCTCGCAAGCAATCAAGGAAGACTCGGTCTCTTGATCGCTGTGCTACCAGCTGGGGGCGTGCTATTAGGCTCCATCGTTTCGACGTCTATGGCGCCGGTCATTGGCATGACTAATAATGAAATATCAAAACTCGGACTGGTCTCCGCAGTTGTATGGTTTGTTTCATGCCTCATCGGCGGCCCTCTTTCAGACAAAGTTGGCCGTAAAAAAGCCATCGGATTCTTTGCTCTATGTTCGATCCTTCCGGGTCTCTGGATCGGCTGGCAAATGAAACAAGCAGGTTTCGACCATGCTATCAAAACAGGCGATGGCACATGGGTGCGCCAAGATAATTTGATCACTTTTTGGTGGATCGGAATGCTTAGCTTTCAAGTTTTCAATGGAATGATGTTCGGAGCACGAGCCGCCTTCTTCATGGATATAGTTAACCCAAAGATCGCCGGCACTCATTTCACCACCTTCATGGCTCTGAGTAATGCCGTTACCACATACAGCGTTTTGTGGATTGGTTACGCGATGGACCAAAAAGTTCTAAACTGGCCACTTTGGCAAATCTTTTGGGCAGACTCGCTGATAGGTCTTGTCGCACTGGGTCTATTGCCCTTCGTCATGCTTCGGCATATTGATCCTAAGGAAAAAATAGAGCCCATCAAAGATTATCCAGATACTCGCTAAAAATAGCGAACACTCAAAGATTCACTGGCTTCGCGCCATTGATGCGCGATGTCTCAGCGAGATAGGCCAACTGGTGTCCGGCCAGTCCGTCCAGACCGATCGGAATGGCAGTAGGTCCACTCATCAATTGATCAAGCGCATTAACCAGGCCAAAGTCGCCGCCGCCATGGCCGGCATAGCCTTCTGCTGATTGATCTGAAACTGGTATGCTTTCGATGTTGTCGGTGCGATGTTCGCGGAACCAAAGTTCTGGAGTGCCGGCATCTGATAAAGGCTCGCCGCCGCGAAGAGAACCGAGGGTGCCATGGATTTCAATGGTCCGGCAATGATCGAAAGCGGTCATCGTCAAACTAGCGGTGACACCGTTCTCCATTTCCGTGGAAACAATTTGATGATCAACTGCGTCATTGTCACAGCGATAAGCGCAACGACCCCATGGTGAGGTTTTGAGAAAATCGATAATCTGCTCATCGCTCGCCTTATCATGGCCGTCCATCACCATGCGTAAGAAATTGCGTTTTTCTTTCAGGTAGAGGTGAGCATCATAATTGCATTCTGCGGCCGCGGGGCAGCCGTCGGTGCAGCGCTTCGGAGCACCTGCTGGAGCGTTTTCCGGTTTAAACCAATCAAGCCGTCCAATGCTGGAAATCGTTTTGGGTTTAGAACCCGATAGCCAGCAAATGAGATCTGTATCGTGTGAGCACTTTGCCACAATCATCGGTGAAGATTTAGATGTATTTCCCCAATGACCGCGAACGTAAGAGTGCGCTTGGTGAAAGGCACCAACGCCCTCGCTCAAACGCATCGTCATGATTCTTCCAAGCCGGCCGCTTTCGACCACTTTTTTCACAGCTGAATAAAATGGAGTGTAGCGAAGAACAAATCCCAG
Organism: Luteolibacter sp.; assembly: GCA_044375585.1. Lineage (GTDB taxonomy): Bacteria > Verrucomicrobiota > Verrucomicrobiia > Verrucomicrobiales > Akkermansiaceae > Luteolibacter. Next base: position 1,054 of record JBILMI010000023.1, on the reverse strand, counting down.
CACGATACGACGTCCGAGTTTTCGAGCAAGAGCATCGAGCTCTTCACAGCGTGCGAGAGTTTCCGCCGCAGGTTTTTCCAAGAGTAAATCATAACCCACATTCAAAGCGCTGATGGCGTGACCATAATGATCGGCATCCTGTGTGCCGATGATGAGAACATCCGCTAATTTACCCGCCGCGAAAAATTCTTCGGCAGAGCTAAATCTGCGCACTGTTCCGGCCGGTGCAAACCCAGCGACAGTCGCAGTCCTAGATTCAACAAGATCCGCAGCGGCAGTGATTTCATAACGGCCATTTAACGTTGCTGCGATACTTGTGTAGGTTCGCCCTCTAGAGCCACAGCCAAGAACAGCGATGCGAAGAGGTTTGGTGGTAGTTGAAGTAGGTGCCTGCATGGAAATCACAAGAAAGATGAAAGAATAATCTGTTTTTGGCAATGCCCTCCTGCGAAAAGTATGGGTGAAAATGCTAAATCCGAGCTTTAGCGAGAATACAAAATCGAATCGTGCCAGAAATTTGCTTTTTCAACATGCGAAGAGAATGCCCTAAAGCAAAAATACATGGCTCATTTTTACCTGATGAAAGTTGATCGAATCCCTCATAGTCTCATTTACGAAACAAGCCTGCGACGGGAATCTCTATATAGCGATGAAAGGCAAATGAAATAGCCACGCTGGCAAGAAACGCCGTAAACAAACCAACGACCGCATAGGCAGGCGAGGTCCAGCCGAGTCTTTCCCATGCCGTAGCAACCACGATCAGAACGGGGAAGTGAACTAAAAACAAACTATAGGACACTTGACCCATTCGAGCGATCAGTCGGCTCTTTGGCCAACAGTTACCGAGACCTGATTTTGCCGCACCAAAAACCAGCAAGCCAACGATCAACGCACTTGCTAGTCGCCAACGCCAACCGAAGGCCATGGCAACCGCGACCACAAAGATATAAAACCAGAACCCTGCTTCGAAGCGTTTACTCTGCAAGGCGTGATGGACCACGATACCCATGAAAAAATAAGGAAAGAAATAGATCGCCCAAGAATCCCAATCCGG
>JBILMI010000149.1:0-5667 GCA_044375585.1 Luteolibacter sp. | reverse complement strand
ATGGCGCTTCAATGGAGGTAACCATCAAATGCTCTTGAAGCAGCTTAAATACTGGGTAAAACAGGCTCAACAATAAGCCTTAGCTAGTACAGCCCCTAATTTTAAATGGCCATCACTATGAAACCCAATATCTTCATCCTCATGGGCGTGGCGGCGGTTGGTAAGACAACTTTGGGTAAAGCTCTCGCCGAGGCCACGCAGGGCAGTTTCTATGATGGCGATGATTTCCACTCCGTCGGAAATCGAGAGAAAATGACTGCAGGCATAGCACTCACCGATGCAGATCGAGAAGACTGGTTAAGAGAAATTGCGAGTCTCATTTCAGAACGCTCTAAATTATCCGATCCCACATTCATCGCTTGCTCAGCATTAAAACAAAGCTACCGAGAAATTCTCTACTCAGCGGATTCGTCACTCATCTTTCTTTTTCTCACCGCCGATCCCGAAACCCTCCGCCAACGTCTCACGGCCCGCCTCGAATCCGGCGAGCATTTCATGCCGCCATCTCTGCTCGATTCTCAACTAGCGACCCTAGAACCACCCGCCGATGCGCTGGAGCTCGATTCATCAAAATCCATTTCGGAATTGGTTTCTTTGGTTTGGAAAAATCACCTCTAGTCCTTATATTCATTGAGACGATTCAATAACGGCCTCAAAAGAGCTTGCTAATAACCCATATTCCTGTATGCTTAGCTTGTCATGAAAACAACCTTAGATTTGCCTGACGACCTTTTGATCGAAGCCAAGGCATTGGCTGCCCGCCGCAGAATCACTCTGAAAGATATGGTGACGCATGCATTACGGAGAGAGGTTATGCCTCAACTCGATATGCAGTCCGATCACGATGAGCGCTATGAAACCGGAGCTTTCGGCATTCTTCGATTAAAGAAAAGAGGAAGCGTGGTGACTGAAGAAATCATCCGAGACTTATCCAATGAGGCTGATGAACAAGATTTCCAGAATGCGATGAAAGCCCGTAACAGCTCATGATTTCTCTACTTGATGTAAATATTTTAATCGCGCTTGCTGACGCGGAACACCCACATGCTTCAGCGGCAATGGATTACTTTGGAAATCATGCGGTTCGTGAGGGTTGGGCAACATGCCCTCTAACTGAAAATGCCTTTTTGCGCATTTTCGGAAATCCTAAATATCCCAACGGTCCCGGATCTCCGCAAGAAGCACGCCGCGTTTTAAAAAGCCTTATCGCCGCACCCGGACACCAGTTTTGGGAAGACTATATCAGTTTGAACAACGACAAACTCGTTCAAATCCTGCCTGGAGCTCCCCATTTAACTGATTGCTATTTACTCGCCCTCGCCACCAGTAAAGGCGGTCGCCTGGTGACATTTGACCGCAGTATCGACTCATCTCTCATCAAGGGAGCCAAAAAATCACTCCACGTAATCGACTCTTCCTCTTGAATATTGAAATTTGAAATTTGAACTTTCCGATCTAACCTCGCTTGGAATGGATCAAATCGTCATCCGCGGTGCGCGTCAGCATCATTTGAAAAATCTCACGGTATCGATTCCGAAAGGGAAGCTCACGGTTATCACCGGGCCTTCGGGGTCAGGTAAGTCGTCGCTGGCATTTGATACGCTCTATGCTGAGGGCCAGCGACGTTATGTGGAGTCGCTTTCCGTTTACGCGCGCCAGTTTCTGGCTCAGTTGGAAAAGCCGGAAGTCGATTCCATTGAAGGACTCAATCCTGCGATTGCGATTGAGCAACGCGTTGGTGGACTCTCGCCTAGATCTACCGTGGCCTCAGCCACAGAAATCTATGACTACCTGCGCATCATCTGGGCAGCAGTTGGAGTGCCGCACGATCCGGTAACGGGCGAAGCGATGACGCGCATGGGCCCCGAGGAAATCATTTCCAAACTCACCGCACAGCCCGGAGGCACCAAGCTCATTCTCCTGGCCGCCGTGCCTGAAGCTGAGACGGAAGAACCCGAGCGCTTACTTGGTGATCTCCAACGCCAAGGCTTTATCCGTATCCGCTTGAACGGAGAGATCCAAGAAATCAGCGAGGTGAAATTTGATACGCCCGGCCCACACCAAATCGAAATCGTCATCGATCGTTTGGTGATTCGTGATGGAATCGCCTCACGGCTCGCCGATTCGATTGAACTCGCCCTGCGCCTGTGCGGAGCGGAAGCAAGAGTCTTGCTGATGGCTCCCGGCGAGATGGATTACCGCGAACTCACTTTCCAAACCTCCTATCGCAATCCCCGCACCGGAGAAATTTTCGGTGATCTCTCACCTCGCCACTTTTCCTTCAACACCCTCGAAGGCGCCTGCCCAGAATGCGAAGGGATAGGCTGCAAGAAATGCAACTTCCTCCGCCTAAAAAAGGAACTCCAATTCGTAAAAGTAGCGGCGATCTCCGATCGCCGTTCTTCAAGTTCGTTAGGCATCATGGAATTCTGCCAACTAGGAATCGACGAAGCAAAGATCTGGATCTCTTCCTTAAAATCTAACCCCGCACCCATAGCCGAACTCGCCAAAGAAGTCGAAAAGCGCCTGACGTTTCTCGAAGAAGTCGGGCTCGACTACCTTACGCTAGATCGCTCTTCAGGCACACTCTCCGGCGGTGAAGTCCAGCGCATCAAGCTTGCAACCCAACTCGGCGCCGGACTTTCCGGAGTCATCTATGTCCTCGACGAACCCTCCATCGGTCTACACGCAGCCGATACCCAGAAACTCATCTCCGCCATCATCCGTCTTCGCGACATAGGAAATACGGTAGTCGTAGTAGAACATGACGAAGAAATCATCCGCGCCGCAGATCACCTCATCGATATGGGACCCGGCGCTGGCCCACAAGGCGGAGAAATTTTAACCGAAGGTCCGCCCGCTTCGATTCAATCTCCCACAGGAAAATGGCTCCGTGGCGAGATTCCTCGCTTCTCAAATCAAAAATCAAAAATCGTCAATCATCAATCGTCAATCACGATAGTCGGCGCAAGAGAGCATAACCTAAAAAATCTAACTGTAAGCATCCCACTCCACCAAGTCGTCGTTCTATCGGGCCCTTCCGGCTCAGGAAAATCCACGCTAGCCAACGACATCCTCGCGAAAGCTCTCGCTCGTCATTTCCATAAAGCCAAAGAAGAACCCGGCGTTCATGATTCAATCAGTGGACTTGAATCGATAGAGAAATTTATCCTCGTGGATCAATCATCCATCGGTCGTTCGCCAAGATCCAATCCCGCGACGTTCATGGGCGCGTTTGATTTGATACGCGATCTCTTCGCCAAACTCCCTCTCGCAAAACAACGCGGCTACGGCAAGGGCCGCTTCTCCTTCAACGCAAAAGGCGGTCGCTGCGAACGCTGTCAGGGAAATGGTAAACTCAAAATCGAAATGCATTTCCTGCCCGATGCGTGGACTGAATGTCCGGCCTGCCTCGGTAAACGTTTCAACCGCGAAACCCTCGAAATTACCTACAAAGGAAAATCCATCGCGGATGTGCTCGAGCTCTCAGTCGCCGATGCGAAAGCCCATTTCAGACCCATCCCGAAACTCTATCGCATTCTTCACACCATGGACGAACTCGGGCTCGGTTACCTTGCGCTGGGCCAAGCTGGAAACACTCTCTCTGGAGGCGAAGCCCAACGACTGAAACTCGCTGTCGAACTTTCCAAGCCTTCTTCTCCCCACACTCTTTACCTCTTCGATGAGCCAACCACCGGCCTCCACTTTGGCGATGTCGAAAAACTTCTAACGGCCATTTTCAAACTGCGCGACGCTGGGCACTCCATTCTCATCATCGAACATCATCCCGATGTCATCGCCACCGCCGACCACCTCATCCAACTCGGACCCGGTGGAGGGAAAAATGGTGGCAGATTGGTGTGACGTGGCGGCGGATTTCATCCGCCATGCCAACAATTGTAATTAAAGAATGGCTTGGCGGATACAATCCGCCGCTACGTTCAAACACCCATTCAATTCACCCACCGGATACCCTCATCAAGAAAAAGCTCACACACCTTTTCCAAAAATTCCTGATCCATTTCATCAAACGCATCTGGCGAATCCGAATCCACATCCAGCACCGCGCGGAGTATTCCCTTTGCATCGAACACCGGAACCACGATTTCTGATTGGGTCGTTCCTGAACACGCAATGTGATCCGCCTCCGCGTTTACATCAGCGATGTTTAAGGTTTTTCCTGTCCGCGCGCACCTGCCGCATATCCCCCGCTCAAACGGAATCACCAAACAACCATGTCCACCTTGATACGGGCCAATCTTTAAAACTTCGGGTTCGACCACCCGATAAAAGCCGGTCCAATTGAAATAAGGAAACCCATGATGAAGCTCGCATGCCACCGTCGCCATCAACGCCACCTCATCCGTTTCACCGGCAACCAGTGCTGAGATTCGTTGATAAACATCAGCACGGACCTTTTCTTTATCGAAAGAATCATTCATCTCCCTCCAAGGCTCTCAGCTCATCCAATGTGGTCAAGCCACGATTGTTATCCACTCACAATGTTTCCATGCAGAAAAAATGATAACAACGAAGATTAGCGAATGAGTTACTCGAGGATTTGATAGGGCGTCATCGCCGAGGACACCGCGCGAAGCGAAATATATAATGAACGATCTCATGAAGAAAACAGATGCATTTTCATATCATGCGGCACCTTCGGCGATGGAGTCCTACCTTTCATGCATGAACCTTTGACAACTATCCCAATGCTCATCTGAACGAATCATCAAACCAATATCTTATTCACCACATTTCCATGAACATCAGTGAGACGGAAGTCGCGACCTTGAGCACGGTAGGTAAGCTGAGTATGATCAAAACCGAGTAAATGAAGAATCGTGGCATTTAGATCGTGAACGTGGACTTTATCTTCGACCGCGTTGAAGCCAAGTTCATCGGTTTTCCCGAGTTCGAAGCCACCTTTCACTCCACCGCCAGCCATCCACATCGTGAAGGCATTTGGGTGATGATCGCGGCCATCGTTGCCGCCTTGCACCATGGGTGTGCGACCAAACTCGCCACCCCATACAATTAAGGTATCATCTAACAGACCACGTTGTTTGAGATCTTGAATCAACGCTGCGCAGGCTTGATCGACGCTTTTGCAGTTCTTTTTTAAATCGCCAACAAGATTGGAGTGCTGATCCCATGACTCATGAAAAAGTTCAACGAAGCGCACACCGCGCTCGATGAGTCGACGAGCCAGCAGGCAGTTGTTTGCGAACGAGCGTCTCCCAGGCTCAGCACCATACATTTTTTGCACCGACTCTGGTTCTAAAGAAATATCCGTCACTTCTGGCGCGACATCCTGCATACGGAATGCCATTTCAAATGCTGCGACTCGTGATGCAATTTCAGGATCACCAACCAATTCGAAACGTTTGTGATTGAGCATATTGATCGCATCGATCGTCTGCCGCTGTTGCTGGCGGGTGATACCTTTCGGATTGGAAAGATAAAGCACTGGCTCACCGGTGGAGTTGAAGCTCACACCATCATGCACACTCGGCAAGAAACCGGAGGACCAATTGCTATTTCCTCCAGACGGGCCTTTTTTTCCTGAAGAAAGAACCACGAAACCGGGTAAGTTTTGATTTTCCGAACCCAAGCCATAAGAAACCCATGAACCCAGAGAAGGTCGACCGAACTGCTGTGAGCCGGTGG
>JBILMI010000148.1:0-5720 GCA_044375585.1 Luteolibacter sp. | reverse complement strand
AGAATTTATGGTTGATTAAGAAAACGAATCAATTCGTTCATGACAGGTTTTGGGGTTCCCCAAACGCGAATAAGAAGATTGAGGTGTTGGTGATCAAGTTTCTCAGTAGCGAGCAACAAGCGTGTGCCTTGCTTTTCTACGTCCCATGCATCGCAGTCGCCTGCGGCTTGCCATTGATGAGAAATCAAATGTTCGAGAATGTGGTGGCGGTCTTTCTGTGGTGAAGTCGGGAGGATGAACTCGGAACATTCCTCAGGGAGTTTTGGGAATCCGTTGGAAGCTTTCGGCAGGCGAATTTTACGGTTACGATACCAACTACGAATTTTTGGTTGTAAGAATGAGACCACTTTAAGAAGCAGATTCGTGAATGAGTTTTGAAAACGAACATCCAAGCTGCGCATTGGAAGCATACGGTTACAGATAGATTGATAACCCGCTTGTCCCATGGGGCCGTGATAGATGAGTGAGTCTTGGTCAACGCGTATCGCCCCACCGGCATAGACAAATCCATCCCATCGCGCGTCACCGTGTTTTGTGAAACGTGTTGGATGGATTGCTAAGAGAATGCGTTCAGCTAGCCCATAGCCGACCTGTTGCTTCAGGAAGCCATAGATTGATGAACGTCTTTGATGCCAAACAAATGCTCCGGGAGCAAAGCCGAGTTCGTAGCCCGCATCGCGCAATCGCCAGCAGAAATCGACATCGTCACCAGCGGTGTGGAATGCAGGATTGAATCCGCCGATGTTGTGAAACGCATCACGACGGACTGCAAGATTGCAACCCGGTAGATGTTCAGCATGCGTGTCATCCAGAAGTATATGACTGGGAGCGCCAGGAGCGGAGCTGATGATAGCCTCTTCGATAGAGCTGGCTTTAGGTGGGAGGTTTGGGCCTCCTGCTGCAGCGATGTCTGGATTTTTAAAGGCGCAATCGAGACGAATGATCCATTCAAAATCTGGGACGCAATCATCATCAGTATAAACGAAAATTTCACCCGTTGCAGCGGCAGCTCCATGGTTGCGAGCTGCACTAAGTCCAGAGGAAGGAATGCGGAACAGGCGCACGTGTGGAAAATCGTTAGAAACGATTTTTGCGGTCTCGTCAGTTGAGCCGTCGTCCACTAAAATGGTTTCATAAGGGCCACCGGCTAATGCTCCGATGGCACTCAAACATGCACTGATGCGTGAAGCTCCGTTTCTGGTGCAAACGATGATTGAATAGGTGTGATCGTTCGATGGAGCGGCTGGTAGAAAATCCCGACAAGCCTCGAACGCGAGTTTGGGTTTTCCTTGGCGATCCGTGATGCCAAAACTCCAATCCGTCACTTCCATGCCGGCGTTCTGCCAGAGGTCGCTCCATGCATAGACCGTAAATCCTGCAGTCTCCTCTTCGTAGGCATGTCGCAGTCCCCATGCGATGGTTTGTGCCTGTGTTTCAGGTGAGTTTCTTTGTGAGTCCAAGCCGAATTCGGAAATGACCAACGGCCTATCCCCGGCGATGTTTTGGAGTCGCTTCAAATAACTCACGAAGGTATCCGGTTCTTCTAGGTAGATGTTGAAGGCGGTGAAGTCAGCATTTTCCAGTTCGAGATATTCGGTGGAAGGATAGTTGGCATACGCAAAGAGCAGATTTGGAGCGATGTTTCGGCCAATGGAAATGAGATTCTCTAACACCTGCCTGACCTTATCTGGTTCCATCCAGCGCACGAGATCGGAAGGGATTTCATTGCCAATATAAAGACCTACAAGTGCGGGATGATTCGCATGAGCTTGCAGCCATTCGCTTAGCCGAATGATGGCGGAGGAAAGTAGGCTGGGTCGGGAAATGAAATCTTCGTAATGTTGCCAGTCGAGACCCGCAAAAACGAAAAGCCCTGCATGATGCGCGGCATCGAGTAATGCTTGATCGGGCAGAGAGAATACGCGAATAGAATTAAAATTTGCGGATCTGATTTTTTCGAATTCCTCACGGTGAGATAGATGATGATACGCAGGAAATGGCCCGTAGGTGACACAGCGTAGCCAGAATCTTTCAGAACCCAGACGGAAGAACTTTCCGTCGGTTTTGAGAGCAGGTCTGGGGTTAAGTAGAGTCACGCGGTTAGCCTAGGATATGAATCATGCGTTTGCCCACTGGAATTCCATGGTTTTGGTGCCCTCATTTACCAAGAAGACCAAATAAGAAAGAGCAACCGCGAATGAACGCGAATGGACGCGAATAAGATCATTGATTGTGCTGATATAATTCCCAAACGCTGCTTAGTAAGGTTTTCACGTGTGAAAATGATCAAGATTCTTAAAATTTGCGTCCATTCGCGTTCATTCGCGGTTGATATTCTTCATAGTTGATTGGGTTAATTAATGGCTGGTCTGCAGGTATATTTACCGAGAACTACGGTTGAAATACCCGCGGTTGATTGTTTATTCTCCGGCTATGGGAAATGAAAATGCCAACTTTACAAAAACTCAGCGCGGATTTCCTTGGTTTGGCGTCAGTTTTCTCATTTTGGTCTGCGGATTCATAGGAGTTCTTTTTACCGAGATTCCAGCGAAGGTGAGTCGGACTCTAAAAGCCCTATCTCAAGGTCGTCAGCCAACAGAAATGGTGGATCGAAAAACGATTGAGTTACAAATTGAACAGAAGTTGCGCGCGACGATGGAGAGTGAACTTGAGCGGCAGCTTGCTGAGTTACGTCAGCAGAATACTCTGCAACAGGCAGAGCAGGAACTAGATCCATTTCCGCAACTTCCCTCAGGCCAAGTAAGTGATGTTAGGAAATTACGCAGTGGGATTCCTTTTGAAACGGAAGTTATTTTCGAACAAGGCGGAATAGCCTCTGAGGAACGAGTGAATGATGAAAGCTATGTTGCTCAATACACCCTGAAATTAACTCTTCCATCCGCGGCCACGACGATTTCCGATTTAGAAAAATCCAATCCAAAGCTTTCTCAAATTTTACCGTCTTTGCCAGACCTGCTGACGAAGGCAGAAGTTTCCAAATGGTATAACAAGCTATACATCAACAAGAGTGAGCGAGTGCGCAGAGATGCGAACGCGCTCAACGAATTGCTCACCAAACACAACATCTACGATTGTGAAACTATCCTGAATTTAAAATCGGAAAGCGGCCGTAAGGTATTTCTCATGCAGGCGGAAATGGATGTGGTTTCTGATGGATCGGATGGCGACCGCCTTGCAGAGATGCCTGAAGCGATCGTTAACTCCACGAATTATCAACCCTTTACTAGTTACGGCTGGCCGAAGATTACCACCACGCCAAATCCGATGCTTGTGGGGCTAGAAAACAGAATCACAGCGGCCAATACAGAGCTTGCAAATCCTGTAACGACAGCATCGCGCAAAACGTGGCTGAAAGATCGCATTGCCATGTTGAAACGTTATGTCGCCGATCTAAAAGCACGAAGCTACCTGATCGGAGAATATGATCCGTTCATTGTGATTTCTGTGAATCTCCTAACGGACAGAACTGACCCCTATGCTCCAAAAGTTGGCGACTACGCAGTCGTGATTTATGGAGAAAAAATTTATCCATGCATTGTCGGTGATGGTGGGCCGACTTTTAAAGTGGGCGAAGCCTCCTTGCGCATGGCGAGAGAGTTCAATCCGAATGCATCACCCTATAGTCGTCCGGTTTCTGATTTGAAAATCACGTATCTAGTTTTTCCAGGGAGTCGCGATGAAAAAAAAGGACCTCCTGATTACAAAGTGTGGAAAGAGAAATGTGAAGAGTTGTTAGCCGAGATTGGCGGCTTAGGCGAAAACTACGCCTTGCATGAATGGAAGGATCTGCTGGCGAAACCTGAACCAGTGTTAGAACCTAAAGCGCCCAGTGTGCAAACACCACAAGCGCCGCAATAATGAATCCACGATGACCTATTGGATTGACGATTGCCTGCCCCTACACGTGGGAATGGCTCTCGGAAATCAATTCTGTCAACAGGCACGATCACCGACTATATCGTAGCATGCTGGAGTCACGCAGTCCACTAGTTGGGATTTTCTTCCAGCATGATGCGCATCCGCTCGCGTTTCCATGCGGCAAGGATGCGTGTGAGCAGCAATGCGGAAAGAATGGTCACGGCTAATTCGAATAAGGGTAGGTTGCCACGGTCTCTTTCACCTGTAATGAATTTTGCGACATCCGATAAGTTTAAAAGTCCCCGCCCAAAACTAAGGAGCGTTAGAACACCCGCTCCCATCACTCCATGCCAGAACATTTTAATAGAAAATATACCGCAGATAATCAAGCCTCCGCCGAGAGTGAGTGAGCCAATCATCAAACCCATCGCCGCATCTTTATCAATGCGCGACAGGCCGAGTATGCCGATGCCGATGATCGCGAATCCGATGATGAAAATGTAGGCGCGAATCATGAGCGGAGCAGCCAAGCGATATGCGGTGTATAGAGATCTGGTTCTAACAAGAAGGAATCATGTCCTTTGTCTGAATGCACCGTGATGTGCATGGCGTCGACCCGAGAGGCTTCCAGGTGGTTGACGAGTTCGGATTGTTCTTCTGGATAGAAACAGAAATCCGAATCGATGGAGAAAACCAACCACTTCTGGCCATTGCGAGCGCAGCGCTCGAAGAGTTCGTGCGGGTTTTCTGCATCACCCTCGAAGAGGGCATCGTAGCGTGACCATAAATCGATGATACGCAGATACGTGTTCGCATCGAAGCGTTTTACGAATTTCTTTCCTTGATGGAGCATGTAGCTTTGGAATTGGTCGCGAACCCGATACCAAGCCAATACATCATCCGCTTGGATCACATCTTGGCGCGCGCGTTTTTCGATGGAGTCGAGATGGACGAAGGTTTTGTGAGAAATCATCCGAGCGAGGGCGAGGCCATAAAGCGGCGGGCTTGCATCATAGAAATCACCGCCGTTGAAATTAGGGTCGTTTTCAATCGCGAGAATTTGCTCAAAAAGGATGAGTCGGTTCAGAACCGTGGTTTTAAATCCTGCCGCGATACTGATGACGTTGCGGACGCGATTTGGTAAACGTGTGGCGAAGGTCAGTGCAATCAATCCGCCGACGGATGGGCCTACGACGGCGTGCAGGGTTTCGATGCCAAACGAATCGATCAGCAGGGCGATAGCGTTAACCTGATCTGCGGATGAAACGGATGGGAATTGAGAACCCCAAGGCTTTTGAGTTTGAGGGTTGATCGAAGCTGGGCCAGTGGAGCCGTAGCAACCGCCGAGATAATTTGGGCAGATCACAAAAAAACGATCGGTATCAATCGCTTTACCGGGACCGATCATGTCTTCCCACCAACCTTGATGGAGCTCGGGCTGCCAGAGCTCGCCTACTTCTGGGATCGCTGAATTGATTCCAGCCGCGTGGTGCGAACCAGAGAGCGCATGGAAAAGTAGGATCGCGTTTGAACGGTCTGGCGCGAGAGTTCCCCATGTTTCGTAGGCAATCGTGATGGCCGGAAGCGACGAACCATCGCGAAGTGCGAAAGTCTCCTCGTGGTTGAAAAAGTGAGTGCTGGTCTCAGCGGGCATGCAGGGCATAGTGAACACCGGAAGCCAATCGTCAAACCCATACGGAGCAGGCGTGTCCCACTCCTTGAGAAGAAGGGTGTCTCACCCTCATATTCCCGGCACACCCTTCAGGGTGCGATGTTGAGGGGTGCGTAAACTCGGAGTGGTCGTCGCAGCACTTTTCAACCACGGGCTAATTTCTGTAATT
>JBILMI010000147.1:0-5746 GCA_044375585.1 Luteolibacter sp. | reverse complement strand
CCAGAATTTTCTCCACTGAGCTGGATTCCAGTGCGCTCACCAAAGCCATAATCGTGAACATATTCGTAGTAACGTTTTACACCAAGTTGCTTAGCGAGCTTCCAACAACCAAGATTGTTAGATTTTTGAATGACCTGTTCAACCGTTAACATTCCACTGGAGTGCGCGTCCTTAACGGTAAATCTATTTTCCTGTAAGACACTGGGACAATTAATCACTGTATTTAGTGTAACCAATCGCTCCTGCAGCGCTGCCGATATTGGAATAATTTTGATCGTCGATCCTGGCTCATACTTTGCCTGAATCGCGTAGTTGAAAGAGTTCTCAGCGAGGTTTTCCTTATGATTGAGATCAAAATGTGGTCGTGAAGCCATTGCTAAAATCTCACCGTTACTCGGATCCATCACAATTACAGCGCCTTGCTTTGACTTATATTTTAGTAAGCCAGCATCAAGCTCTTCTTCAATGATCGCCTGCATGCTAATATCGATAGTAAGTTTGGCGTTTAGTCCAGCTCTTGGAGGCAAAAGACTGCCGGAATTTCCGGGAACTACCAATCCACGCGCATCTCGTAAATGTTCTCTTCGCCCATCGCGCCCAGCAAGATATTCTTCCAATGCCGATTCGATTCCAAACCGGCCTACCATACGATAGGTTTTCTGACCATTTCCGAGTTCTTCTTCGAGCTCTCCAGTGAAACCTGTTAGATGAGTTGCAATTTTTGGGTTAGCATACCATCTTTTGATCGAATTTTCGAAAACGAATCCTTCAATGTGATTTTCATCTACGATCTCGCGGATTCGCTCTGCGTTATCATCTGGCATGTCTTTTAGGATAGCAAACCACTTGGCTTTACTGCCTTCAATTTTTTCTCGAAGTTCGTCACGCCTCATGCCCATTGGCCTTGCAAGCAAGCCGATTGCATAAGCCAAATGTTTTTGGACGATGACATCTGGGAGCTCGCTAGAAAGAATATCGCCACGTAATACACGCATCCGCTTCAACTGATCTTCAGAACTAAGCTCTGCCCAGCCCGGCTCTTTTGAAGCCCTTTCATAAGCCAAACCGAACGACGCCAGCTTCGGATCTAACAAGTGGTTCTTATCCACGTAAATCGAGGATACAGGAATGCTTTTTGCGATGGTTTCTTCATTACGATCCACAATCATGCCACGCATTGCGACAATACGCTCGATACGATGATAGGCTTTTGCAGAGGATTCCGCATAACGCTTACGGTCAACGAGTTGGATTTTAATCAGTCGCATCGAGAGCATACTGAGCAAGATTACGATAAACCCACACAGCAAGATGCAACGGTTTTGAAAAGCTCGATTCACAGATTGGTATTAGAGGAGGCGACAGCAGTTGGCTCAGAAGGAAGGATTTTTTCGGTAACACCTGCAGGCATCGGGCGCATTTCCGTACCCAAGTCTTCAAGTGTCTTACGCATGGCAAATAGGTTCAAAATTTGATCTTGGCGCATCTGTATTGTGCGAACGTCGAGTAGATGCTTCTCAATCCGTCGCTCCACTATATCGATCTCCCTCATGGCTTTAATCTGGCAGTTACGGCAATAGACACGTAGCACACCTCCAACCGCACTGAGAGCTAATGCGAGGACTAAGCAAAAAATCGCAAATGATGAAATGCGACTTTCGGTTTCTTGACGACGGCGATTCATGCTTTTAAGAAATTAGATGTTAGAATCTCTGGACCAGAAAGCTGAGCAACCCGTAGCTTTGCGCTGCGGGCTCGAGGGTTAGAGGATGTCTCTACTTGACTTGGGGCTATGGCTTTTTTTGAAATCAGCCGGTATTTAAAATCGGGATTCGGCCGAGGTGCTGGCCATGTAGGATCATCAATGTAAGGTTGCGAATGGTGACGAAGAAATCGTTTCACCATCCGATCCTCCAAACTATGGAAGGTAATGATCAGTAGCCGACCACCCGGTTTTAATATCTTGGCTGCGGATTCGAGAATAGATGCTAATGACTCAAGTTCTTCATTAATTGCCATACGAATCGCTTGGAACGAACGTGTGGCGGGATGAATTTTGCTATGGCGACCGACTGCGCTCTCAATACAAGCAGCCAATTCTAAAGTGGTTTCGAATGGTTTTTTTACACGTTGCGCAACAATCGCACTGGCGATGCGACGCGATCTCGGCTCCTCGCCGTAGCTGTATAGAATTCGTGTAATCTCAGCTTCAGTCCAAGTATTAACCAGTTCTGCAGCAGTCATGCTTGCGTTCGGTCCCATTCGCATATCGAGCGGACCTTCACGCATAAAAGAAAATCCGCGTTCTGCAGAATCTAGCTGACGTGATGATACTCCTAGGTCTAACAGAAGTCCGTCAGCTAGTTCACCAGTAGCGATTCCTTCGTAAGATGGTATTTCAGAAAAGTTCGCCTGAAACGTGGAAAACTGCTTACCGAAACCAGAGAGGCGGTTTGCCGCGTAAGCGAGAGCCTCTGGATCACGATCCACTCCTAAAACTTTAGCGCCTGTCTTGAGCAGCAGTTCTGAATGTCCGCCACCCCCTAAGGTTCCATCGATGATGAATTTTTCTGGCCCAGCCTGCATCATTTCAATGACTTCAACCGGCATCACAGGAAGATGATAGCTGCTTGGCGAAAATGATTCGGACGCCGAGGCCGATAACCAGCCAGCAACGGGCACGACGTCCGATTTATCATGACCACTCACCATCCCGAGCTCGTGGTTTTGATTTTTTCTGGAAAAATGAACCGATGCGTGCGCTGACAACCAGCCAGGAGCAGCGCAACGCAACGGTTCCATAAGCGAATGAGGCTCTGTCCCGAGAGGCTTCATACGCTTGGCTAAAAAAGCTTTGGAGAAGGGAAACGAACGCCGCACCGGCAACCAGCCAGAAGCGGTGGCGGCGTTCGTGTTTTCGAAGCCACGTGCTGTCCCTAGCGCGTGGCTTCGTGAAAAATATGAGCATGTCGCTTCAACGCGACGCATCAACGCACTCCAACCTAAACCTACCGAGTGGTCGGTCGTATGAGTCATTGTGATGGTTGATTGAGATAACATGCTTTGAATGTTAGAAAATTGCGAGGTGATCGTCTTCTTCAGGAACTGCGGAAAGACCGAAGATTTCCTCAAACTTGGCTCGATTCCATATCTCGTAATGGCTATCGCCTGCTGAAAGCATCACTTCGCTGTCAGGTAATATGCCGGCGTAATCTGCCAAATCTTTAGGGATGAGTAGTTTTCCTTGCTCATTCACGTTTGCTTCACGCAACAGACGCACCAATTTAGTCTTCAGTTGTGATTCCTCTTTTGGCGATGTCGCATGCTGTTTGATTCGCTCCACTCGGTATTCAAAAGCCTCTTGAGTGAGCACTTTGATCACCTTCACACCTTCTGAGAGAGACGGCATTAAATTCAACGCTTCTCCCTGAACCGGACGCCAAGCCGGCACGACATTGACTCGATTCTTCGAGTCAGTCTTGTAAGGAAACGAGCCCTTGTATTGTTGGAATTGCGGTATCATCTAGGAACAGCTGGCGAATTTAACTGCACTTAGATACACTTTCGTACACTTCTACCACAAGCAGAAAGTGAAGATTTTTAGATCAATTTCGTTAATCTTTGTTTTACAATGAGTTATATCCAATAAAAATCGTATTTATTTGAATTTTTGGCCTAATTCTCTTCGAAATTATAAAAAAATATTCTTCAAGCGCTCCCAAATTTGAGCTTTTTTAAAAATTCAGGGCGCTAAAAGATCGGAAAATGGCTATCAAGTGTACGAAGGTGAAGTTTTTGGCCCTTTCCGCCCTTTGCCCTCAAAAGATTGAGATGATGGCTGTCCAAAGAAGTGAATAAAACCGAGTTGGTCGAAGCAATAAGGCTGCAGCCGAAGAACTTGAGGCTAACTTGAGCTAAAGTTCTCATCGCCTGCCTTATGTTCATGAGCGGCTGCTCTTGCTCATTCGCAGATGAACTCAAAGTGGGTCGATGGATCGTCTTTGCTAAGTTTGCTCGTAACAAAATCGTCAAAACTTTACAACCCAATCAGATTCGCGAGGAAACGGGTTGTGCTGTCAGTCACAAATTGACCACTAACATCCCGCAATTCTCTCTAATCGCTTTATATAAGAAGATTACGCTGGAGGCGGAGGTGGGACCGCCCCAGTGATTTTATCACCTCACAAACCGCGAAGCGCATTTTGCCTACCCTCCGTAGACGGAAGGAGCGCAGCGACTGGAGGCGGAGGTGGGAACGCCCCAGTGATTTTATCACCTCACAAACCGCGAAGCGCATTTTGCCTACCCTCCGTAGACGGAAGGAGCGCAGCGACTGGAGGCGGAGGTGGGAATCGAACCCACGAATGACGGTTTTGCAAACCATTGCCTTACCACTTGGCGACTCCGCCGTTACCGGCGCGGAAGGCGATTGATTACGTGGGATCTAGGTCTCTGTCAATGCCCGGATTTCCAGAAAAAATGATTCATTGCAAATTCTTCCACTAGCGAAGGCGCATTTTCCGCCTATTCTGAGCTCGTGCCTAAAAAATCGGTAAAATCCAAGGAAATCGCTCCGTCAAAAAAATCAGACTCCAGCGCGAAGCAAACCAAGAACAAAGAACTAGGAACTAAGAACTGCATTTCCCTTCGTGGCTGCCGCCAGCACAATTTACAGGGCATTGATCTCGATATTCCGCTTGGAAAACTCACGGTCGTCACCGGCCCATCGGGATCGGGAAAATCTTCCCTCGCCTTCCACACGCTCTATGCCGAAGGGCAACGCCGTTACGTCGAAACCTTCTCGCCTTATGTCCGGCAGTTTTTTGATAGAATGGACAAACCCGATGTCGATTCGATCACAGGCATTCCCCCCGCCATTGCGATTGAGCAAAAAAACCATGTCCGCACCACTCGCTCAACCGTTGGCACGCTGACTGAAATTAACGATTACCTGAAACTCTTTTTCGCTCGCCTCGCGGTCGGTTATGATCCTGTCACAGGTGATGAGATCCGACCCGATTCCTCCGACTCCGCAGCCGCATGGGCGAACGAGCATTTGAAAGGCGAGGACATCCTCATCACTTTTCCCATCCCTGTTGCAAAAGACACGCAAGCCAGTGATTTATTCCCCTTCCTAAACTCTCAGGGCTATCTACGAGTTCTCATCAAAAATGAAATTCTGCGAACCGATGAAGCGCCGCCTGCGAAGCTACCACCTTCCCTGCTCATCGTTCAGGATCGATTAAAAAACACTCCTACAAATTCCTCCCGCCTTCGCGAAGCACTCGAAGCCGCCTTCCATCTCGGAAAAGGCCATGCCTCAATCATTCATCCCAAGCACTCACAAGCATTCTCTAACACTTGGACTAATCCCAAAACTGGCTTCACCCTCCGCCCGCCAACCCCGGGACTTTTTTCATTCAACTCTCCTCTTGGTGCCTGCCCGAAATGCCGTGGCTTTGGGCGTATCATCGGAATCGATCTCGAAAAATCTGTGCCCGATCCATCTCTCAGCATCAGGCAGGGCGCGATCAAACCCTTCCAAGGAGAACGCGGTGAAGAATGTCAACGTGATCTCATCCGTCATTGCAAAGAACACGGGATCGACCCAACTGCTCCATGGGAAGACCTCGATGAGGATACTCAAGAATGGATCTACTATGGAGACCGTAGATCCGACTCACCCGAAGAACTCGAGGAACTCTGGCAATCTGGTGCTTGGTATGGAGTGAAGGGATTTTTTGAT
>JBILMI010000146.1:0-5764 GCA_044375585.1 Luteolibacter sp. | reverse complement strand
CCGTAACATCCTCTTCCTTGAGTTTTGAAATCTAGAATTTGAATTTTATGTTCTTCGTCACCACCGCCATTGATTACACTAACGGCTCACCGCATATCGGACACGCTTATGAAAAGGTTTTAGCCGATGTGATTACGCGCTATCGCCGCCTTACTGGAGTGGATACGTATTTTCTAACAGGAGTGGATCAGCACGGACAAAAAGTTCAACAAACTGCAGAGAAAGAAGGAGTCTCCCCAGAAGAATACGTCAAAACAGTCACGGCTAGATTCAGCGCGTTGTGGGAAAAAATCGGAGTCGATTATGATGGCTGGGCAGAGACCACAGACCCCCGCCACATTCGTTGTGTGCAAGCCATCCTTTCCGATCTCTATGCACAAGGACAGATCTACAAAAAAACTTACAAAGGTTTCTACTCCATCCGGCAAGAACAGTTTCTAACCGATCGTGATCGTGATGAATCCGGAAACTTCGGTGCGGAATGGGGTGAGGTCACAGAGATTGAAGAAGAGAACTACTACTTCAAACTCTCCGATCACACGCCTTGGCTACGTGAGTTTTTAGAGAAATCTGACGACACGATTTTACCGAGCTTCCGCAAATCTGAGTTGATCAATGCGCTTGAGAAAAACACCGGATCCGATCTCTGCATTTCACGCCCCAAAGAACGCCTCACTTGGGGTATCGAACTTCCCTTCGATGCCGAATTTGTCACCTACGTTTGGTTCGATGCACTGATTAACTACATCTCTTTCATTGGCTACACTCCTGACGCCACGTTGCCGGATTTCAAAACCATCTGGACTGATCGCCCGGTGCACATCATTGGCAAAGACATCCTCGTCCCAGCCCATGGCATTTACTGGCTCGCCATGCTCCGCGCTTTGCGCTTTGAAGAAAATCAAATGCCGCAACTCCTCGTCCACGGTTGGTGGAATCGCAGTGGTGAAAAAATGTCCAAATCTCTCGGTAACATCGTCGATCCCGCCGAACTCGCCGATACCTTTGGGGTCGATGCTCTTCGCTACTACCTCGTGCGCGACATCCACACCGGAAAAGACTCAAACTTCGACGTCGAGCGCCTTATCATGTTGTTCAACACCGAACTTGCCAACGAACTCGGAAACCTCTGCAACCGCGCTCTCAATATGAGCGTGCGTTTTACCGACGGCATTATCTCGCGCGGCGGCGCGCTCACTGAGGACGACACCGCTCTCCAGCAATCCCTCATCGATTGCACCGCGGCTTACCGCAAAGCGATGGATAACCATGAAATTTCCATTGGGCTTGAAGCACTTAATCGCCACGTGGTTCATTGCAACCAATACACAGACCGCATGGCACCTTGGATCATTGGCAAAGATCCTGAAAACAAAGACCGAGTCGCCACGGTTTTGCACCACCTCGCAGAATCCGTCGCCCACTGCGCCGTCTTGCTTTCACCCGTCCTTCCGGATGCCGCCGCAAAACTCGCCGCGCAGCTAAAGCTTCCTCAACTCACTAGACTTAAACTCGACGAGCTCACGTGGGGACTCATCCCTACCGGACACGAAATCGAAAAACCTTTGCCCGTTTTCCCCCGTATCGAGGTTAAAGCAGCAGAGTGATTGCATCCATCTCGTTTTCCGCACGAAGCATCGAGAGCCTCTGCTTCACGATGCCATCCGCCCAGATCTCCACGCTTCCATGGCAACGGTTTTAAAAAATATCGAATGTCCTGCGGTGATCATTAGTTCCATGGAGGATCATGTGCACATTCTCCTGAATTCAAGCCGCACCGCAAGCGGGCTAAGGGGCTTTTGCCGTCAGTGAGTCCAATGTCTCTGCAGTTCGAAAATCAGCGAGAACATCATCAGAAAATGAGTTTCCACGATGAATCCCACACGTTTTCGACAAAACACGTAATCACCTTCGTGTGAACGCTACTTTTGGGACTGATTTCACGCGTTTAAAAAAAAATTTATTCCAAAATGATAGATTGCCACAATCGTTGATGTATTCGTTTTAGCGGTCCGACTGAGACGCCTCGGGTTAATGGGTTTTTCCTAAGGATGATCCGTCGGGCCGCCCTGTTTTTAATGACTTGATTTTAATTTAGGGACAACCAGTTGGTTGTCCCTAAATTTTTGGGAAGCAAGTGCCTTCTCGTTGCATCGCACGATTTTCAATTCTTCCCGTGCATCTCTGCCGATCTAACTTAAAGTCATGGGTGTGATGAAACAGGATGAGCCAATCCTTGAAGCAGAAGTCGTCGAGATCGACGGCGTGGCGGTAGAACCGCGTATGGAAGAAAACAATCCAGCATACCAACGAGCTTGGAGGTTCGATTGGCAAAGCTGGCCGGGAAAAATCCGTGTGCTTGATAAACGCTGGGCACCGTTGTGGATCATACTTGGCATCTTCGCGGTGATCCTTTTCCTCATCATCGGGTTCTTTATTTTGGTTTTTGCCATCTTCTATGGGATGATGAAACGGATTCTGCGCGCCGTTCTCTCGGTTTTCAGCGGATCAGATCAGACGCTTAATCGGAGATCATAAGCCGGAGCGGCCGATCATCAGCAGTCGCAATCCATTGAGACAGACAAGGACGGTGCTACCTTCGTGACCCACCACGCCGAAGGGAAGTGGCAAAGAAAATCCAAGCGCGGCGATGATGAGCACGACGATCACTGTGGCAGAAAAAATGAGATTTTGTAAAAGCACCCGACGTGCGCGCCGCGCATGTCTGAGCAGCAATGGAATGTTTTCCAAGCGGTCACCCATGAGCACAATATCCGCCGTCTCCATGGCCACATCCGTACCAGCGGCGCCCATCGCCATGCTGAGATCTGAAGTTGCGAGCGCAGGCGCGTCATTCACACCGTCGCCTATCATCATGACCCGGCCTTCTTTTTTAAGTTCACGAATGATATCGAGTTTGTGTTCAGGAAGTAATTCAGCACGTATATCATCGATCCCTATCTCTGCGCCAATCGCATTAGCGACCAACTGATGATCACCTGTTAGCATCACCACTTTTTTCACTCCGAGCTTATGCAGCTCCGCGGTCAGGAATTTTGCTTCGGGTCGTATCGTATCCGCCATAACCAATAATGCTTTGGCAAGAAGTTGATCCCCATCGCGCACGCCGAGCCACACGCAGGTATGGCCTTTTTCTTGAAGCGGCTTCGCGTGCACCGCGAGCACATCAATTCCCTGCGCGGATGAATTCCGAAACCAGCGCTCGCTGCCGATGAGGTAATGTGTGGATTCTACAATGGCCTCTGCGCCGTGTCCGGTGACGGATTGGAAGGCGGTAGCCTCGGGAACAACCAGTTTTAACCTCTGGGCCGCATCCACAACTGCCCTTGCCAGTGGATGTTCGGAACGTGCCTCGAGTGCCGCGGCCGCGCGTAGTATTGCTGTAGCATCGGCGTCTAACGAACTCGCTAAAGATTGAATTCCACTTGGTAAAACCATTTCTGTAAGCGATGGCTTGCCTGCGGTAAGCGTGCCGGTTTTATCAAGAGCTACGATCTCTATCGTAGCCGCGCTATCGAGGTGCGATCCTCCTTTGATCAGGATGCCGATACGTGCCGCACCCCCGATCGCTGATAAAACGCTAGCTGGTGTGCTGATGATCAACGCGCAGGGTGAAGCAACGACCATCACTGTCATGGCTAGATAAAATGCAGGGGAAAATTCTTGCCCCAGAAATAACCATGGCACAAGAAACACTCCAATCGTGAAAAGAATCACGCCCACTGCGTAATATTGTTCTGCGGATTCGAGAAAGCGCTGGGTCTTGGATTTTTCTGCCTGAGCTGCGGCAACCAATTTGACCATCCGTGCAAGCGCCGAATCTTCCGATCGCTTCTTCACTTGAATTTCAACTCCGCCGCTTTGGTTGATCGTTCCTGCATACACATCACTTCCTAATGTTTTTGCCACTGGCATGGATTCGCCTGTTAGGGAAGATTCATTCACGTATGTATTGCCCTCGACCAGTTTGCCATCGACAGGGATTTGTTCGCCGGGTTTAA
Source organism: Luteolibacter sp. (assembly GCA_044375585.1). Classification (GTDB taxonomy): domain Bacteria; phylum Verrucomicrobiota; class Verrucomicrobiia; order Verrucomicrobiales; family Akkermansiaceae; genus Luteolibacter. Next base: position 1,742 of record JBILMI010000146.1, on the reverse strand, counting down.
CGATTACGATCTCACCAAGCTCCAGTTCCTCAACTTTCACAAGGACTGTGCCGCCATTACGTTTCACCAATGCTTGATCCGGACGCAGCTTGAGTAAGGACTGAATCGCATTGTGCGTTCGGTCCATCGCATAGCGCTGGAGCACATTCGAGAAGCTAAACAAAAACAACAGTAGCGCGCCTTCAAAAGGGGCGCCGACAATTGCGGCGCCCAAGGCGGCAAGCACCATCAAGCCATCGATATCAATTACCCATTTCCGTAGCGACGCGATGGCCGATTTCAACCCTTGTTGACCTGCGAAAATATAAGCTCCTGCGTAAAGCCCATGCGTCCACCCACTCGTGCCACTGGCCTTCTCCATAACTGCCGCCGCGATCAAAAACAACAGGCCTAAAGCGCACGCAACTTCTTCACGGTAACCACTCGAGCGTTCAAGGGAATGAGAATGAGAATGCGTGTGAGTTTCCATGTGTACCTTCTTTTATGAAAAAGACATCCACTTGGTCGAGTCGTGAATTTTGCAAAGAAGGTAGTGTGCTCTCGCCGAGGGCAGCGCGCGAAGCGGATCGCTTATGTTACTTCCTCATTTCATGTGGTTCCCTCGACGCGGGAAACCTACCCAATTTCATCCAGCTTTAGCTAAACTTGTGCTTGCCTGGAATGGGCACTGGGAGAACTGGATGCGCGTCTGATAACTTGAACTCATCTGGGGCAAGATCTTGGTTAGACGCCAACAGCTGATCCCATGTGATCCGTTGTCCAGTATGCGCGGCCTCACGCCCAAGAAGACCAAGCATCGTGCTTTTCGCCATGAATTCACCGGCGTTGAGCTCCTTGCCGGCACGGATCGCCGCAAACCATTCATTGTGGCAAACCTGATACATGTTTGCCGGCTCACCTCGATACGCCCATGTGATTTTTCCAGAAACATCCTTGGTCATCACACGACCTGGGGCTTCTAGCATGCCTTTTTCACAATAGATGCGATCGACCACTTCATTAAACGCGCCTTGCAACTGACGTTGCGCAACGTGGCACATGATACCGCCTGGATATTCATAAACGACGTCATAGTGATCGTAAACGTTGCCTTCGTCTGAGCGTTGAATACGGCCACCGGATGCTCTCGCCGCGATAGGAGCAACATCACCCATCGCCCATGCGACTTTATCTACCGTGTGAATGCATTGTTCTAAAAGCGGGCCACCAGAAAGCCATTCATGAGCCATCCAGTTGCGCATTTGCCATTCGATATCGCCCCATTCTTTGTTGCGCATATCGATGTTTGTGGACGGTTTGGGAACGTTCGCCATGTAAGTTCCGTAGATAGAGACAACCCGGCCTAGTTCACCGGAGAGAAGTTTTCCATATCCTTGGCGTGTGTCTGGAGAGAAGCGCCAGCAATAGCCATGCTGCAGGGTGGTGCCTTTTTCTTTGGCGATTTTAGCGGATTCCAAAACGGATTTGATTCCAGCCATATCAACCGCCATGGGCTTCTCTGCAAAAACGTGTTTGCCTGCCTCGACTGCCGCTCTGAGATGTTGTGGGCGGAAGCCCGGAGGGGTAGTGAGAAGAACGACATCCACGCCGCTATCAATCACTTTCTGATAGGCATCGAGGCCTGAAAACTGACGAGCTTCAGGAACATCCACTTTGCCACCAAACGTTTCGAGATGTTTCAAAGCCCCCGCGATCTGTGGAGCAAACGCATCGCCTATCGCCCAGAGCTTAACATTTGGATC
>JBILMI010000145.1:0-5799 GCA_044375585.1 Luteolibacter sp. | reverse complement strand
CATCGCCTGCAGTGGCTGTGATTGGAAATGTTGTTAAAGAGCGCGCGAAGATCAATTGGTTTGAGAAACGTCCGTTGTTTGGAAAGAAAATCGTTGTGACTCGCACCCGCGAGCAAGCTGGCGATCTGAGTAAGCGCCTTCAAAATCTTGGAGCGGATGTGATCGAACTTCCAACCATCCGGATTGAGCTTCCAGAGGATCGCGAAGGATTTGCGGAGGGAGTGACACATGCTCATGAATACGATTGGTTGATTTTCACCAGTCCAAACGGAGTTGAGAAATTCTTCGATGCGTTCTTCGCAACTTACGATGATGCTCGAAGCCTAGGTAACCCAAAAATCGCTGCGATCGGGCCTGGGACGGCAGCGAAGATTCGTGAATATCGTATTGGTGTGGATCTCTTGCCGAAAAAGTTTGTCGCTGAAGGTTTGTTAGATGCTTTCAAAGAAATCAACATCGAGAACCAAACCGTGCTTTGGATCAAAGCAGCAGAATCCCGTGATGTGATTTACGATGGGCTAATCAAACTCGGTGCGATCGTGGATGAGTGCATTGCGTATCGCACAGTTCCTGAGTCTGATGATTATACGGGAGCTCAAGCAAAATTCATCGAAGAAGGTGCAGATATGGTGACCTTTACATCATCATCCACTGCTGAACATTTCTTTGCTCTCGGCTTGCCATGGCCGGATACATGCGTTGCTGCCAGTATCGGTCCTGTGACAACTGAAACATTGAAATCGTTAGATCACAAGCCAGCTGTCGAAGCTTCACAATACGACATTCCAGGATTGGTGAAAGCGATTGAGGGTTATTTTAAAAGGTAGATTCGATAACGACGTGTGACCACCTATATATCTGCACGTATTTCTCTTAGTGGATTTAGAACAAAAGGTCGATCTTGGATGCGCGGGTGGGGAAGCTGTAGTTCAGGATGATCCAGTTTCAGATCGCCAAAGAGTAGGATGTCGATATCGATCATGCGCGGGGCGTTGCGGATAGGATGAGGCTCTCGACCGAGTTTTTTTTCAATGGCTTGGGTCTGCTGGAGAAGGTTTAAAGGATCGGTCCTAGGATAATCGAAATCGACTGCGGTGTTAAGAAAACGCGGTGAGTCGGGCGGACAGTTCTGAGGTTCCGTATCGTAAAGCGAGGCAGTGAGAAACGGCTCAGTGGGACTGGCGATTTTACGGAGCTCGGCAATAGCAGCAGCGATGTGCTCTTCGCGGTTGCCGAGATTAGAGCCGAGAGCGATAGCGACGCGGGGCATGTTTCAAGTCGATGGATTTTTTATTCGATGAGATTATGGAGTTTAGAAATGCCGTAGTTTGTTTGAACACGACGATTTGCGGCCTCAACCTCGGCGGAGGGAATGACAAGAGGGCGATTTGCGCCATAGAGTTCGATTTTATGAAACTCGGGAGGATTTTCCTTATTCAGGAGTTCCTGTGCTTGGCTGAGACTGGTGACCGAGATGCCGTCGATTTTTTCGACGGCGAGTCCGGTGAAGTTATCCATTTGGGAAGTGACGGAATCGGGCTGGATTTGGGTTAGTATAACGATGTCTTTTTTCTCCTCAAAGATTCCTTTAGAAACGTAATCGGTATAAAGTCTGCGAACGGTTACATCTGTGAATTTTGAGGTAGCAAAAAGGTTGGTATCAAGTGGTTGAAATACGAGACCAGCGAAGACGACGTATCGAGGTTTTGCCTCGTAACGGATAGAATACATCTGTGCGGCTGGAAGAGGCTTGAGCACAATATCAAAATCTAACGTTTCACCACCACGTATCACTCGAACGCTGACTTTATCTCCACTGAATTTACGCTCGACGATTTCGGCTAGAACAACCTTTTCACCATCGATGAGGACTTGTCCTGCAGAGTCTACGGTTTGGTTATCGAGGGCGATGAGCACGTCACCGGATTTTACAATACCATCCGCGGAGCTGGTAGGAGTGACCCGGGTGATGAGGACTCCTTTGTTATCGTCAGGCAGGCCAAGAGATTTGCGCATCGCAGGATTGTAGAGTGGAAAATCGCTGATCCCGAGTTCTGCATAATGATCATAACTTCCATCGGTGATGTCTTTCATGAAACGGTTAATCACTGGAGTTGGAATGATATAACCGGTGTTATCCGCTTGGCGTAAGCCTTGGAAAGCGACACCGACGACTTTGCCGTTTTGCACGACAGGGCCACCCGAATTGCCCGGGTTAATCGCGGCATCGATCTGAACGATAAGATGGGAATCTGAGCGACTGTGCGAGTAAGGTTGGAAATCGATACGTGAAACGATACCTTTGGTAACAGATAGGCGAGAGCCACCAACCGGATATCCGATGACGGTGACTTCCGATTCAAGTTGTGGAGTGTCTCCGAATGAAAAAACAGGAAAGTCTTTGAAGTCGGAGAAGTCTTCAAGTGAGAGCAATGCAAGGTCGCAATCGTGTGCGATGAACTCGACTTTTGCTGGGTATTTTTTCGAACTGCCGTGAACCGTTACTAGGATACGATTTTGGTTCGATGCAACGTGTGCATTCGTAAGAATCTGATTTTTTCCAACGATGAATCCGGTGCCAATACCGCTAGCGAAACGTCCCGAGTTCCATGGGGTTTGGTAGTCTGGATTGATTGTATCAACAGCAATGCGGACGACTGAGCGATAGATAGCTGAGTTGTTTGCGGGTTGGCTCTGCGCGTGCAGAAGTGGAAGGCTGATTGCGGTGAGAGCGACGATAAGGCTTTGACGAATCATGTTGGGGCGGAGGTTAATGAGGGAAGTTTGAAGAGGGAAGATTGAAAATTGGAAAGTGTGGAAGCACCGAGTGATAAGTGGGAAGAGGGCAGAAGCAAGAATATGAAATGGGTAGGGGCCATCGCCGAGGGTATCGCATGAAATGTTCAAGAATGGGATGTTTTAATGTATAATCGCTTCGCGCGGCGCCTTACCAATCCCCAGTAAAGTCTGAAACTTCGGATGCGCTTCCTCTTTATCTGCGATGAGAGTTTCGATTTGGGTAAAACCGGATTTTTCAAGCATGGCGGCGAGTTGGCTTTCGGAAAAACCCAGCCAGCGATCGGCGTAGAGTTCCCGAGCTTCGGTGAAGTTATGCTGGAGAAGGTCGAGAATGATGATGCTGCCGCCGGGTTTGAGAATGTGATGGGCAGCATCGATCGCGCGTTGGGGATTCTCTGCGTGGTGCAGGGCTTGGCTGAGAATGGCGAGATCGATCGTGCCATGATCAATGGGCGGGTTCTCGATATCGCCGATACGGAATTCGAGGTTATGCAGACCGTTTTTATGGGCAAGCGATTGGGCGTATTCGACCATTTTTGGCGAAAGATCGATAGCGATGACTTTCTCTGCGCGTTGAGCAAGGAGTTGGGAAAGCGTGCCTTCACCTGCGCCGAGGTCGGCGACGTGGCGGTAGTTCAGGGATTTGATCAACGCTTCGGCCAGTGCTTTCCATGAACGACCGGGGACATAGTCTTTACCGAAGCGACCCGCGAGTTCGTCGAAATACGCGCGAGCGTAGTCTTTACGCTTAGAAAGGATGTGCTTGAGAGCGAGGTTATCGGCCGTTGTTTCTGGGATTTCAGCGATGGCGTGGGAAACGACAGGTGATAGCTCGCTTGGGATAGATGCTGAGTAAACATTGTTTTTGCCGGCGCGCTCGTCGTTAACTAATCCTACTGTTTTGAGCTGAGATAGTTGCGTCGAAATCCGGCTCTGGCCCATGCCGAGGATTTCCTGAAGTTCAGCAACCGATAGAGCATCTTGGTTGAGAAGCGCGAGAATCCGGAGCCGCGTGGTGTCTGAAATGAGTTTTAGGCATTTGATAGTTGACGACATGTTCGGTATATTACATCAACGCATCACGATTTGACGATACGAAAATTCAAAAACAAATGAGCACCTACATTTTTTCCTCAGAATCAGTTGGCGAAGGCCATCCAGATAAAGTTTCGGACACCATTTCCGATGCCATCCTCGATGCCTGTTTGGCAATCGATCCGACCAGTCGCGTTGCTTGCGAAACCTTCGTGAAGAGCAACATCGTTGTCGTCGGTGGTGAAATTACCATCCCGAAACTTCAAGATAAGAAGAAAGGCACAACCAAGCCGATCGATGAAGTGATCAACATTGGTAAAGTGATCCGTGATGCAGTTCGTGGAATCGGTTACACCAACACCGACGATGTGTTTCATGCGGACACACTTTTCATCAACAACTACCTAACTATTCAGAGCCCAGACATCGCGCAAGGCGTTGATGCAAAAGCAGCAGAGGGTAAGAAAACCAAGAAGCAAGGAGCAGGGGACCAAGGCATCATGTTTGGTTTCGCATGTGATGAAACACCCGAGCTCATGCCAGCGCCTATCATGTTCGCACACCGCCTCGGTCGCGAACTAACAAGAATTCGCAAGGCAGGCAAACTCGCTCCATGGCTTCGCCCAGATGCGAAGACTCAAGTCTCTGTTGAATACGTGAATGGCAAACCAACACGTATCGTTAACGTGGTTATTTCCACTCAGCACACCGCTGATGTAACTCACAAAGAGATCGAAAAATTCTGTATCGAGCAGATCATCAAAAAAGTTCTGCCAAAAGCGATGCTCACTTCCAAGACTGAGTTCCTGATCAATCCAACCGGTAAATTCGTCATCGGTGGTCCTCAAGGAGACAGCGGTCTTACCGGTCGTAAAATCATCGTTGATACCTACGGTGGCATGGGCCGCCACGGTGGTGGTGCATTTTCTGGAAAAGACGCATCCAAAGTCGATCGCTCAGCAGCCTACATGGGACGTTGGGTTGCTAAGAACGTGGTTGCTGCCGGTCTTGCTAGCAAATGCGAGGTGCAGTTCGCCTATGCGATCGGTCACCCAGAACCTTGCAGCGTTCATATTGATACCTTCGGCACAGGAACCGTTTCCGATGCGAAAATCCTCGGAGCTGTTCTCAAAGTTTTCTCCTTCAATCCATCCGACATCGTCAAGCAACTCAATCTGCTGCGTCCGATCTTCTCGAAGACTACCAACTACGGTCACTTCGGAAAAGATGACTCCGATATCACTTGGGAAAAGACGGATAAAGTTTCCGCACTCAAAAAGGCGATCAAATAAAAATATCTAACAGAATAAAATATTATGAGCTTCACAGATTATAAAGTAAGAGACATTGGATTGGCTGATTTCGGCCGCAAAGAAATCGATATCGCTGAGCATGAAATGCCGGGCTTGATGGCGACACGTGAGAAGTATGAAAAAACCAAGCCGCTTCAAGGTGTTCGGATCATGGGCTCTTTGCACATGACGATTCAGACAGCAGTTTTGATCGAAACCTTGACGGATCTCGGTGCAGATGTACGTTGGGTTTCATGCAATATTTTCTCCACACAAGATCACGCGGCTGCAGCAATTGCGGCTCGTGAAATTCCAGTGTTCGCTTGGAAAGGTGAGACCCTGGAAGAATATTGGTGGTGCACGTGGCAGGCGCTCGTCAACAAAGACGGCCTCGGCCCACAACTCATCGTTGATGATGGTGGCGATGCGACTTTGCTCATCCACAAAGGCTACGAAATGGAGAACGGATCTAACTGGATCGACAGTCCCGGCGAAAGCGAAGAGGAGCAGGTCATCAAAGACCTCTTGAAAGTCATCAAAGTCAAACAACCCGGAATTTTCCAAACCATCGTAAAAGATTGGAAAGGTGTTTCCGAAGAAACCACGACTGGTGTGCATCGCCTCTATCAGATGGCGAAAGCTGGTAAGCTTTTAGTTCCTGCAATCAACGTAA
>JBILMI010000144.1:0-5816 GCA_044375585.1 Luteolibacter sp. | reverse complement strand
AGTTCCTGCAATCAATGTAAACGATTCTGTGACTAAGTCTAAATTCGATAACCTCTACGGTTGCCGTGAGTCGCTGTTAGACGGTATCAAACGTGCGACTGATGTCATGATCTCCGGAAAAGTCGGAGTTGTCTGCGGATACGGCGATGTCGGTAAAGGTTGTGCTCAAGCACTTCGTGGAGCTGGTGCTCAGGTGGTTGTGACAGAGGTCGATCCGATCTGCGCGTTGCAAGCTGCGATGGAAGGTTTCCGCGTTCTCACCATTGAGGATACGCTTGGTTGGGGAGATATTTATGTCGCTACCACCGGTAACAAAGACATCATTACCCTCGACCACATGTCCAAGATGAAAGACCAAGCGATCGTTTGTAACATCGGTCACTTCGATAATGAGATCCAAATGGACAAATTGAACAAGGCTAAGGATGTCACTCGTCTGAACATCAAGCCACAGGTTGATAAATATACTTTTGCAGCGGGTAACAGCATTTACATGCTCGCCGAAGGTCGTTTGGTGAACCTCGGTTGCGGAACAGGCCATCCATCATTCGTGATGTCCAACAGCTTCACCAACCAGACACTCGCTCAAATTGATCTTTGGGAAAATCGTGATAGCTACAAAGCCGGTCAAGTGACCGTGCTCCCGAAACACCTCGACGAAGAAGTGGCTCGTTTGCACCTCGCAAAAATCGGAGCGAAGCTCACCAAGCTTACTCAAGATCAAGCGGACTACATCGGCATCTCAGCTGATGGTCCGTTTAAAGCGGATCATTATCGTTACTAAGATTCCGTTTTAAGAAATTTTAAAAGCCAGTTGGATATCTATCCGGCTGGCTTTTTTTGTGATGAAATTGGGAGTTCAATATCCATTCGGACGATTCGTAACATTGAGTCAAAGGGAAGGTGAAAGATGGAGGACGCGGAGGGGACTTTGATATTCATTCAATCATTCAAATTCTATCCATTTCATGCGTCTTCCTCAGTCCCCCCGACATATCGAGATGTATGAGGGGACCCTAACTTATTGATCTATTATCTTAGCGCTCGTCTTTTCAGGAATCCGTAGGCAGGGTTTGAATTCACACGACACTACGATTTTGAGCGCATTTAGAACATTGGGAATACCAGGAGATTTGGTTGAGGGCTTGCAGGAGCTGGGAATCATCACGCCGACAGAGGTTCAGGAAAGGACGATCCCGTTTTTAATCAAGAATGGTGGGGATTTTTGTGCGCAGGCGCAGACCGGAACTGGAAAGACCGCTGCCTTTGGGCTGCCCTTGTTGACCAAAATCGATTCCAGAAAACCAGTGATACAGGGTTTGGTGATTGCGCCGACTCGTGAGCTCGCAAAGCAAATCGGAAAACATTTGTTCCGTTATACAAAATACGCGAAGGAAAAGATTTTCATCGAAGTCCTCGCTGGTGGCGAACCAATGGAGCGTCAGATTTCGAATTTGAAGCGCCCCACACACATTATTGTGGCTACGCCGGGTCGGTTGATTGATCTGATTAAGAAGAAGGCATTGTCCTTGGTCGATGTGAAACATCTCGTGCTCGATGAGGCTGATGAAATGTTGAGCATGGGTTTCAAAAAAGATCTCGTCACCATCTTTGGACTTACGCGTGGGCGCCGTAGCACTTGGCTGTTTTCAGCAACCTTTCCTGATTCCATTCATGGTCTTGTGAAAGGCGCTATGCCCGGAACTCCTGAAACGATCAAAGTGGATAAGGCACATGTCGTGAACCAAAACATCGATCATCGATTTGCGGTTTGCGGTAAGGATGAGAAAAATGAGTTTCTCGCGGAGTTTCTTCACAAGCGTGGTGAAGAGCGCGGGTTGATTTTCGTCCGCACTAAAGCTGGTGCGATCACTTTGGGTAGGCAACTGGAGAAGCTTGGTTTCGCCGTCGATGTCATTCAGGGGGATCTTTCTCAAAGAGAGCGCGACAAGGTGATGCGTGGATTTAAAAACCAAAAAACCCAGATTTTGATCGCTACAGACGTGGCCGCACGCGGGATCGACGTCGAGGGCTTGTCCTTTGTGATCCATTACCAGCTCCCAGAGCAGCTGGAATATTACACCCACCGCAGCGGCCGGACCGCAAGGGCGGGAAAAAAGGGCACATCTATTGCTCTGGTTGACCCCCGTGAACGTAAAAAAATTGGCAAATTCGAGGAAGAACTGGGAGTTACTTTCACGGAAATAAGTTAAGAAATTTCTGCAAAGCAAGGCTTGCGGTATGTGCAGCTCGTCTATAGGTCTGCCGCGCAGTTAACGCATTATACATGAATCCTATTCTTTTGTTCTCTCTCTGGTGCCTCGGTGGTTATGTCATTGGAGTTGTATTCGCCTCGTTTTTCGAGTGGACCTTACATCGCTACGTGATGCATCGGCCGATTTGGAATTTCCGTTATGCCTTCCAAGCGCATGCGGTGGTTCATCATCAAACTTTTAAAGCGGATCAGACATATCATCTCCAGCATCAAAAAGACTTAGAAACCATCCCGATGGCATGGTGGAACGGTCCCGCGTTGATTGCGATTGGAGTGATTCCATTTGCGTTGATTTCGTTAATAATCGGCCAATGGGGTTTCGCTCTTGGTGGATTCCTTGCTTTCGCGTCTTATTACGGCATTTACGAATACATTCACTGGTGCATGCATTTGCCAAAAGCACGCCGCGTCGAGAAACCGATGTGGTTCCGCAAACTTAATGGACATCATCTCTTGCACCACCGCTACATGCACAAAAACTTCAACGTGGTCTTCCCATTGGCTGACTACTTCCTCGGAACGTTGATTCTTCGTGCAAAAACCAATTTCATGCAAGCCACGGGTCCTTCGGTGCCTGACGTCCAGCCCTTGTCTTGAGTCTGGCGTGTTGGGCTCACATGTGTAGCCTAGAGCCATGACTGAAAGTAAGGATCTTCCAAGAGTCGCGTTCTATGATACCAAGCCCTATGATAGGGTGTATTTCGATCCTGAAGCGAAGCGTCTCGGAATCTCCCTAGAGTATCACGATTTTCGGCTCTCCGTAGCGAATGCAGCATCGGCCAAAGGAGCCGTGGCGGTTTGTGTATTTGTGAATGATTCTATTGATGCAGTTTGTTTGAAAAACCTGGCGGAGCAGGGGATTCGCTTGGTGGCTCTTAGATGTGCTGGCTTTAATAACATCGATCTGGAAGCGGCAAAATCCCATGGGATTCAGGTGGTGAGGGTTCCTGCGTATTCGCCTTACTCTGTGGCAGAGCACACAGTTGCGTTGTTGCTCACCCTTAACCGGAAAATCCATCGCGCATACAATCGGGTTCGTGAGTTAAATTTTTCACTCAGTGGCTTGGTCGGTTTTGATCTCCATGGAAAAACCGTAGGGATTCTCGGTACGGGAAAAATTGGTAAAATTGCGGCTAAAATTTTCCTTGGGTTTGGTTGTGATGTCTTGGTGCACGATCTTTTCCCCGATCCAGCATGGGCGGAAAAAATCGGTGCAACTTATGTTTCACAGGCAGAGGTTCTCGCGAAATCCGACATCGTGAGTTTGCATCTTCCTCTCACCAAAGAGAGCTTTCACTTACTAAACGCGGAGACGATTTCACAGATGAAAAAAGGTGCGTATCTGATCAATACGAGTCGCGGAAAACTGGTGGACAGCGCAGCAGTGATCGATGCTCTGAAATCTCAACACTTGGGCGGAGTCGCACTGGATGTTTATGAGGAAGAGGAAGGCGTGTTTTTCGAAGATCATTCAGCGACCGCTCTGCAAGACGATGTGTTATCACGCTTGCTGACCTTTCCAAATGTGTTGGTGACATCCCATCAAGCATTTCTAACCGAAGAAGCTCTGCACGCGATTGCAGAAACGACGATCGATAGCATCGCTCGCTATGCGCGAGGTGAAACGCTTCTCAGCGAGCGGACAGTTGTTTAATGTTTCCTTAACGTTAGAGTGATGGCAACCCCTACCAGCGTGGGCGCGCGTCGATCACGGGGTTTTGGGTTGAAGTTACCGGAAATCATGTCAACAGGGCGGCTGTGTCTCGGCTTGTTGAACAGAGCCGCTTTGCGGCGATGTTCTTATGCGGGGTTGAAAGGGTTGAAGCGAGAGGTCACTCTCTTCGTTACCTTTCCACCCCGATCAAGTTGGGGCGGTTTAAAAATCAACAATCGGAAATCGACATACATCAATCCCTTATTCGACAAGAGCGATGGTGTCTATTCTATCACTCATACGAGCGCTAATAATCATTGTAGCTAATGCGGAGTAGGAACCGATCCGCCGCGATTGCGGATTTTTAGGTTCAGCAATTCCACACTGAGTGAGAACGCCATGGCGAAGTAGATGTAGCCTTTGGGGATTTCGAAGTGGAAGCCTTCGGCGATCAATGCGGTGCCGATCAGGATCAGGAAAGACAGAGCGAGCATTTTGACGGAAGGATGTTTGGAAACGAAATTACTGATTGTCCCTGCGGCGAGCATCATCACGCCGACTGAGATGACGACAGCGAGCATCATCACCGAAAGGTGATCGGCCATGCCGGCAGCGGTGATGACGGAGTCGATAGAGAACACCATATCGATGATTGCGATTTGTGCGAGGACGGCACCGAAGCTGGCGACTTTTGATGATTTCTGGGCGTCCTCGTGATCTTCGAGTTTGTGATGGATTTCTTTGGTGGCTTTCCAGATGAGGAAGAAACCGCCGATGAGTAGGATGATGCTTTTGCCGCTGATGCCGAGTAGGCCATCGTGTTCAGCTGCATGAGGTGACATATTCCAGAATGCAGGATGCACCGGGATGGAAAACAACACGGCTTTGAGGCTCATGATCCAACTGATCGTTGCAAGCAGCATCAGGCGAGTGGCCATGGCGAGAACAAGGCCGATGGTTCTAGCTTTGGCGCGTTGCTCTGGTGGCAAGCGATCCGAGAGGATGGAAATGAAAACGATGTTATCGATGCCGAGAACGATTTCTAATAATGTGAGGGTTAGCAGGGCGGCCCATGCATCGGGTTGGGAGAACCAGGAAAAATCAAACATAAGGGATGTTTATTTGGGTGAGTCTTTGGATACGATTTTTTCGAGAGCTTTGACGCGCTCGAGGAGTTTGGGTAAGCGCCTGACGTGAGCTTGAAGCTTGGTGTCTTCTTTCATTGGAATGGCGGGTTTACCTGCGTATGCCATGCCTCCGGTAAGATTGGTGGTGACTCCAGCGCGTCCGGCTAGGATGGTGTTTGCTCCAACTGTGACGTGTCCGGCGATGCCGGATTGAGCGGCGACGGTGACGTAGTCTTCGATGCAACAACTGCCTGCAAGTCCGCATTGGGAAACAATCAGGCAGTGCTTTCCGATAATCACGTTGTGGCCGATTTGAACTAAGTTATCGATCTTGGTGCCTTCTCCGATGACTGTTTTTCCGAAACGGGCACGATCGATGGTGGTATTTGCGCCGATCTCCACATCATCGCCGATAACGACGATGCCGACCTGATCGATTTTGATGTGTTTACCTTCGCTAAACTCGTAGCCGTAACCATCCGAGCCGATAACAGTTCCTGGGTGAATGATGACGCGTGATCCGATGATGCAGCGCTCGGCGATCGTAACATTGCCACGGATCTGGCAGTTTTCACCGATGATCGCGTCTTCATAAATCACTGCATTGGGGCCGATCTCAGAACCGTCGCCAATTATGGCTCCATCCATGATCACGGCACCGGCATGAATTCTGGTTTTCTCGGGATTCAATACAGCCGAAGTAGCAACGCTGGCCGATGGATGAACACCGGGCATGAATTGACGCGTATGATTGGCAAAA
>JBILMI010000143.1:0-5837 GCA_044375585.1 Luteolibacter sp. | reverse complement strand
GGTCCGATTTTGAGAAGGGTTTTGAGATCAAGGTGATCGTAGTGACTGTGAGTCAGTAGGATCGCATCGATTTCAGGAAGATCTGCCAAAAGGCAAGGCGGGGCGACTTTTCTTTTCAATGAAGGAAAGGGCAAGGGGAAGCAATGGTCTGAGAAAATAGGATCGATCAACAAGGATTTTCCAGCGCCTTGGATCAGAAATGAGGCGTGGCCGAGCCAAGTTACCCTTGAGCCATCTTTTGGTATTTGGGCAATCTGTGATGGATCCAGCGTCGTACTAGCAGCCGGATCATCGGGTGCATTTGAAATGCGGGGTTTTTCTCGTTCCCCAATCCCCAGTTTCCAGCGAAAAATATCGGCTAATCCATGAGTTTTGTGTGGCCAGGGATTTTTAAACGGGGTTTTCATGAAATGGCTGAGCTAGGGTCGCATACTTTCTGAGTTGGATGCAGATTTTTTTGCGACTTCCGCAACTTTGATAAAATGGTTGGGTTACATCTTATTAGTTGGAAGCCTGTTCAGGCATCAAAAACCCCCAATTACCAAGTCATGAAAACAAATACATTAATCATCGTTGCGGCTTTAATCGGCCTTGCAGGAGTAGCTAATTCAGAAGAGAGAAAGCCAAGCCACGACCGTGGAAATGGTGCAGACGGCAAAGGTCGTCCTGATCGTCCATTCCACCCTATTCGTCCATTGCCACCCGAAGTATTAGAAAAATTCGATACGAATAAAGACGGTAAGCTCGATGAAGCTGAGCGTGAGGCCTTCAAAAAAGTGCGCATGGAAAAAGAGGAAGAAATGAGAAAGAAAATGCTCGAGAAGTTTGATAAAGACGGCAACGGCGAGCTAAACGAATCTGAAAAAGAGGAGATGCGCAAAGCCATGAAAAAAATCAGGGAAGAGCAGCGTGATAAACGCGGTGGCCCAGAAGGTCCACGTGATGATCGTCCTGAAGGTGGTGATAAAAAAGAAGCTCCTGGTGTGTTGGGTGAGTAATGACTCCCGCGCATAGATTTAATAAAAAAGCCACCTGTGAAAAGGTGGCTTTTTTATTACCCTAAGGCACGAGCGCATCCTGTTTGCCCCGATCTTTCAGTTTGAATGACGATTGACTCCGTTTCACTCCGTCCAAGCAGTGAGGACTTCGTCATCTTTAAAAGTTCGCTAATGCTCACCCAGCTTTGATGAGTGACAATTTTTGATTTTTGATTTGCGAGATGGGGAAGTAGCCGTTCGGAGACCGGCTCTCCGGTTTAATCTTTGATGAGGAATTTCATTTCATCACTATTGGCGCGGAGTTCGGGGGCATACATGGCCTCTGCTTGAGTGGGGAGGGCGCTGAATTTTCCGGGGATCTCGGCGCGGAGGCGGTAGCTGAGGTTGTGGCGACCGCGTGGCAGGTTTTGGACGAAGAGGGAAACTTTCTCATCACGCAGTTCCATATAGGCGCCGAGGCCGTTGGGGTTGTAGCCGGATTGGACATCGACGGCTTCCATGCCGGCGGCTTTCCAATCCTCGAAGACGAGGTATTCGTAATCGTTTTTACTATCGATCCCGAGGGTGACTTCAATCAAGTCGCCGCTCTTGATTTCATCGCCGGACTTCAGCTCGATGCGTTGGTAGATTGAGCGTTTCTGATCTACTGCTTGGCCTTTGGAATCGACTGCGTTGATGGCTTTAGCGTCGGGGACGAGTTTATGATAAGTGCGATCGACTTTCACTTCGAGTCCGGCCTTGGTGATGAAATCCTCTAGGGTGAAATAGTTTACGTATGCGTTTGCATAGAGTGAGCCTTCGCCTTTTTTACGGATTTCGATTTTGTGTTTGCCGGTGGTGAGGATGTCGCCAGCGATGATCGCAGTGCTGTCGAAAGTGAAGAGATTGTCTTGGGTGATCTCTACGCTTTTGAGTGGTTTGCCATCGAAGATGATATCGACGGTGAGGCTAGGATTTCCTTCGTCAGAGGCTTTCAGATAATCGCCAATGGCCTCGATGCAATACGCGGTGTCTCGGGTGGAGTTCCAGTAAGTGCCGTGTTTGCGGTTGTTGATGAGATATTTCACCAAGCCGCGGGTGTCTGGGCTGTTAGGTTCGGCAGCTGCGAGAAGCTTCAGGAACCATGCTTGTGCTTCGAACTCGCTACCATACCAATACCACCAGTAACCGCTGTTTCCAAGGTCGAGGTAGGCGGTTTGGTTTTCCGTATCGGTTTTCAAAAACTGGCGGATGTTGCGGATCAGGGCATCGCGTTTTTCGAAGTCTTTAGTGCGGTGGAATTCAAGACCGATAAGAGCTTTTGCATAGATAGGGAGATCGACTTTATCACGGAACAGGAAACCTAACATTTCTGCGTGATCTCTGCCGCCTTCACCGAGGATGCGCCGAACGAGAGCGTCCGAGGAGTCGGCTTTTTCCTTGGTGTTTTCATCTCGCTTTTTCCAGTTCGCGATGCGATCGACTTCGACTTTTTCGTATTCGGAAAGCCATGTGAGGCCTTTCTCGATCATTTCTTCAGGAACGTTCGCGCCGTTATCGCGTGCTAGGAGTAGGCCGTGCATGACGACGGCTGTGGTGTGGGCGTAGGATTGATTTCCATAAGCTGAGAACCAGCCCCAACCGCCATCGGGGTTTTGTTGATCGCGAAGTTTCGCGATGCCGGCGGCTTCCATTTTAACGACCTCTTTTTCATCCCAAACCGGATTCCAATCTGGATTTCCAGGTTTCCATTGAGCGGCGCGCTCTTTGGGATCGCCGATTTGTTGTGGGTTGAGATTTACCTTTTTGTCTTTGATCGCCGCGAGGTCGTGACCGAGGTCTTTGAGGATGTGATGAACGACCGTGGTCGTGACGAAGCGGTTGAGCGTTTGTTCGGTGCAACCGTAAGGGTAGTTCGCAAGGTAGGGGAGCGCATCGATCATCGCGCTGGCGATGCTCGGTGAGTAGTTCAGCGTGAGAAGACTTTCGCTAGGGCGACGTTCGGCAGGTAGATCGAATTCGATAGCGGTTGAATTTTCCTCTGGAGAAATTGCGCGACTGAAGGAATCAGTTTTCATCATGCCGTGGACATAGACTGGGAATTTCATTTCCATGGCATCAGAGTCATCGGCAGCGATGGCTTTCATGCGGATGGTGGTTTCACCTTCGGCGATGGCTTTAGCGGTCCAGTCGATGCGGTTTTCACCTTGAGATGGGATCGAAAATTTGCGTTCGAGAATTGAAGAAGATGTTAGATTTTTTCCATCCAGTTCGAGAGAGACTGTAACGTCTTTAGCTTCCTTGTGGTAGTTGTGGACGATAGCGCTGAGCGTGACTTCGTCTTTTTCGATGAAGAAACGTGGGGCTTGAAGTCGGATGATCAGGTCTTTGCTGGTAACGATTTCTGCAGAGCCTTCACCGACTCGGGTGCCTTTGCCCATCGCCCAGGTTTTGATTTTCCATGTGGTGAGGTTGTCTGGCATTTCCATGTCGATGGTGGCCTCGCCGTTTTCATTGGTTTCAATGGAGCCGACCCATTTGAGCAGGTCAGCGAACTCGGAGCGGACGATCACTTGAGGAGCGGCGGCTTCGGGTGCATCGCCACCAGCGCCCAAGTCATCTGAGGCAATGGCATTACCGTCCTTCTTTTTTGATTGCGCGGCCATCATTGGGGCGGCTAGTCCGCCAACCGACATTTCGGACGCCGCATCCATAGCAACGCCTCTGAACATCAGGCCTTCTCTCTCGGCATACATCATGCGACCTCGTCTGTTTGCGAGAGCATTCATGTTTCCGAAAATTCCGAGTTGCTGCATGAAGGTGGAATTAGGCAATTGCAGGTGAGTGCCCATGAAGCCTTGGGAGTGTTCCATGCCACGGCCGTAGTAATGGCGTTTCCAGTCCCAGAAGAACGGGATGATATCATCGACATTTGAGCCGCCAGAGATGTATTCGAGGGATTTGTCGTAGATCGTGACTGCGGCGGAGCCTTGGAAGGGTTTGCCTTCGTGGTCGGTGATTTTGATCGTGAGGGAAGTTTTCTCGCGGGGTTTGAGTTTGTCTTTCGCGGGTTTGACCTCGACGGTTAGTTGGCGTTTCTCCGGAGGAAGGACGATCTCGCGGGTGACTGTGTGAACATTTCCGTTAGAGACCGTGACCGCCTCGATGAAAAAGTTAGGCATATCGCTGAGGGTGATGGGGATATCGACGACTTGGGATTTCCCGCTGATGCTGATGATTTTGGTTTCACTATCTTTGCCTTGGTTGGGGCGGATGAAGAGCCAGACGCGGGAGTTGGGTTGGTTGGTGTTGACTAACAGTTTCACCGTATCGCCGGGGCGGTATTCCTTTTTATCTGGGATGAGTTCGAGGTCGTTGTAGCGGAAATTGCCTTTGGTTTTATCGTTGGCACCGTGAACTGAGAAGATCGTCGCGCCTTCTTGTTTGCGACCTTTGGTATCGGTGAATTCGACAGCGACGCGGTATGCTCCGGACTTGGAGGCGGTGAAGGTCCAGTTTTCACCTTCCGGTGTCCATTTGCCGATTTCTTTTTCTTCGATCTCGCCTTTGGCGTTGAGTGCGGATGAGTAGAGGATGGCTGTGGCTTTGCCTTCGACTTTTTTGCCATCGAGTGTGCGTGCTGAAAAAGTTCCGGTGACTTTATCGCCGAGATTTGCGTAGCCGCGATCCAGCCAAACCGTGACGCTATAGGGTTGGCGAGCGGCGAGGACTGAGCCGTTGCCGACGATCGTGCGGCGCGAGGCATCGATCACTTCGGCGGTGATTGTGTAGGTGTGATCCTGATCGCCGTGAACGAGTTTGGCGATGGAGCTATCGATTTTGATTTTTACTTTTCCGTCGGGGCCGATGGGTGATGTTTGTTCGAGAATGAGTTCTGGCGCGCCCATGCGCTGTTGTTCCCACCATGGAGGAGCGGGACGGATGCAACCCCATTTTCCCCAACCGGGATACCATGGAGCTTCGGGGTAACACCACCAATAGCCGGGGCCGTAAAGCCAATCCCATGGGCCTTCGGGGAACCAGCGGTTGTTGAAAAAGTCGCGTTGCACTTTGATTTTCACCGTGGCTTCGGTAACGGGTGCGCCGTGGTAGTAGTTGGCGGAAACCGTGGCTTCAAACGTTTCTCCGAGAGCGACTGGTTCGGTCGGGGCATCGACTTTCACTTCGTATTCCGGTTTTTTGTATTCTTCGACTCGGAAGTTAAAATTGGTGTTAGGCACGTTGCCGGTGACGCTGACGTTGTAGTTGCCGAGGGCGGCTTCTTCCTTGAGATCGAATTCAAAAGTGGCACCGCCAAAGGCGTCGGTGGTGATACCGGGTTTTTCGAAAACGACTTCACCGCGACCGTCAAAAATTTGGATATCCGCGATTTTGCCGGCGTAGCTTGAAACGTCGCCAAGATCGTAGCGGGATTCACCGGCCCATATTTTCATGTGCACTTTCTGGCCGGGGCGATAAACGGGTCGATCCGTGATGCCGATGGTTTTTTGAGCGAAGTAATCGGTTTGATCGCCTTGGTCATACCAGCGGAATTGGCTATCGGAGAGGTAGGCGCGGCGTTCGCCGGAGCGAGCGATGACGTGCCATTGGAAGTTGCTTTGCTTGCCTTTTTTATCAGCAAGCACGAGTTTACCGTTTTCATCGGTTTTGCGGGTGAAGTTTTCGGTGAGGATGTTGAAGCGACGATTGCCTTTGGGTTTTTCCAAGTATTCTGTGGAGTATCCAAAAAACTCCAATTCACCTTTGACTGGGCTGCCGTCTTTGGCATCGACGAGGTAGAAGATTTCGCCTTCGGCTGCGGAGCGTTTGAGAAGGACGAGATCGCGCGCCCAGATGACG
>JBILMI010000022.1:0-21522 GCA_044375585.1 Luteolibacter sp. | reverse complement strand
AGGCGGTCATCATCAGGATGGTGGGTGGAGAGGAAAGTTTGGATGCGGCTTCGATCAGATCCATCCCAGAGTCGCCACCGAGCCTGAGGTCGGTGAGGAGGAGTTCGATGGTTTCATTTTTCAGGATGAACAGGGCCTCGGTATTGTTGGAGGCGAGATAAACATCAAAATCATCTTCCAACGCCGAGCGCAGCCCCTCGCGGGTGGCGCGTTCGTCGTCAACGATGAGCAGGGTGGGAAGCATGAAATTTTAAACTTTAAACTTTAAACTCCAAGGGAAGAGAGGAGTGACAAGTTGACGCAGTATAGTTACGGGAGCATGTGCGTCAATAGGTGGGTTCTAGAATGGCTCAAAATTTCCCTAAATAAGACATGTAATTCCTATACGACCTATGTGTCATATTTGATTGAAGGTTCAATCATGCATCAATCACCGGCGCAGGTAATAACCTCGGACTCGGTGCCGTATGTGGGAGGTGAATCAAAATCGATGTGCCCTCGTTGGGATTCGATTGGATTTCGATTTCGCCGCCGTGTTCGCGGATGATGCGGCGTACAATCAGCAGTCCAAGTCCGGTGCCGGCGGATTTGGTGGTGCGGTATGGCTCGAACAAGCTGCCCATTTGCTCTGGTGAGATGCCAATTCCGTTATCGGAAATGGAAATGAGAAAATCGGTTTCGGTGGAGCGGGTTTTGATCTCAATCAAGCCGTCATCGCCGGAGATGGATTGGTAGGCATTGCGGAGAAGGTTGTAAAAGACCTGCTGGAATTGATCAGGATCGATGATAGCGTTAGGGAGAGTTTCCGAGAGATCCAGATTTACGGCGATGTTGCGTGAGCTGATTTCGGGTTCTAGCAGCGTGAGCGTTTGGTTGAGGATGGCATTGATGTTACGCGTTTCACGGCGCGGTGTGGTGGGGCGCACCGCGTGGAGAAATTGTTTCAGGATGGTATCGAGTCGCTGAATCTCCTGACGCGCGGTCTGCATGTTTTCCGTTAAACTCTGGCGGTAAGATGGAGGAAGCTTACGGATCTTGCGCTCAATGAGCTGAAGATGGATATCAAGGGAGTTGAGCGGATTACCAATCTCGTGCGCGACTCCTGCAGCTAACAAGGTCAGCGCATTGAGTCGTTCGGACTCGATGTTTTCCTCGGTTTCGGCATGGGTGCTTGTCGTATCCCTGATCAACATCACGTGACCGAGTGGAAGCTCAAAATTTTTGGGGTCGTCGATGGGAGCGAGGTAGAAGTTGAGTCGGCGATGCTCTGGATAGAAGACTTCGATATCGAGCGAGACCGATTGGGTGGAGCTTTTTAAGGAGAGGTTATCAAGTCCGCGGATTTTCGATGAAATGGTCTCGCCAAGTGAGTTTGCAGGATCCAGACCAAAAAACTGGCAGGCGGCGCGATTGAGGAACATGATTTTTCCCTCTGGATCGAGAATGATCAGCCCTTCCTGGAGGGCCTCGAAAACGTTTTCGAGAAAGCCCTTTTCCTGAATCAAACGCGTGACGATTTGCTGGATCTCGCCGGGTTCGACGCGGTCGAGGCGAGATACAAGTTTTTCAAGGAATCCAGACTTCACGACGGGATTGTGAGAAAATCTGGGCCGGATGGCGAATTGAAATTTATCACGGAAAAGGCAGGGACGATTGTCCTCAAGCGTCCATATCTGGGGGTTGTTTCAGGCAGGCGGCAGGTAGTCGCGCTTTCTTTTTAAACGGAGGGAAGGAGGAAGAAGGAGGACACGGAGAGTGAAATTCTAAATTTTAAACTCTAAATTCCAATTAAGAGAAGAGGCTCTAATGGCTGGGTAGAAACAAAGTAAGGCTCCGTGTTCTCCTTCTTCCCTCCGTGTCATCATGAAATGGGAGGCTAAAATTGATCCAATAAGGCCAGAAAATGGGTTGCAGCCGAGGTGAGACTTGGTTGAATGCGGGTGCCTTTGGGCAAATACATATTTTAAGATACGATGATGAATAGAAAACTGAAAATGGGCATGGTAGGTGGAGGACGTGGTGCATTCATTGGTGCAGTGCACCGGATGGCAGCGAATCTGGATGGTAAGATTGAATTGGTGGCAGGTTGTTTTTCGTCAGATCCGGAGAAATCGAAGCTATCGGGGAAAGATTTCTTTTTATGCCCGAGCCGAGTTTACGGGTCATTTGAGGAAATGGCTGATAAAGAAGTTGCTCTTCCCATAAGTGAGCGCATCGATTTCGTCAGTATCGTGGCGCGCAATGATCTTCATTACAAAGTGGCCAAAAAGTTTTTGGAAAACGGTATCCACGTCATTTGTGAAAAGCCTCTAGCCTTGTCGAAGGCTCAGGGCGAAGAGCTCAAAGCGGTGGTGGAGAAGAGCGGTTTAGTTTTTGCTTTGACTCATAACTACACGGGTTACCCGATGGTGAAAGAAGCCAAGGCCATGGTTGCCGAGGGTAAGCTTGGTAAAATTCTTAAAATCGTTGCTGAGTATCCCCAAGGTTACGCGATCTCTGCCTACGATGAAGCTGCTTCAGCAGGTGGGCAAATTTCTAACTGGCGAATGGATCCGAGTATCTCAGGTGTTTCTAACTGCATCGGTGATATCGGCACGCATGCGGAAAACCTCGCTCAATACATTTCAGGACTTCGCTTGGAAGCTGTTGCAGCGGATTTGAATACGTTTATCCCTGGTCGTGCGTTGGATGATGATGGATCCATGCTCTGCCGTTACGAAGGTGGTGCGCGGGGTGTGTTATACGCTTCGCAGATTTCTACGGGAGATGAAAACAATCTAAATATTCGGATCTATGGAACCAAGGCATCGATCGAGTGGCATCAGGAGCACCCGAATGAATTGACTGTGAAATTCGCCGACAAACCGCGCGAGATCTGGCGCAGAGGTAACAGCTACAACGGAGCGGTGGCGCAGAAATACACGCGTCTTCCCTTCGGTCATCCAGAAGCATTTATCGAGGCATTTGCGAATGTTTACCTCGCGGCAGCTGAGGGAATCACGGATGCGATTGAAGGTAAATTCAAAGGCAACGAAGCATACGATTACCCAACCGTTCAAGACGGGGTCGATGGCATGGCGTTTATTGAAGCGGCCGTGAAATCATCCCAGAACAACGGTGCTTGGACGAAGCTTTGAGCATTTAATTTAATCAAATAGGACGCATAAGTCACACAGGACTTGTAACTCTTATTTTTGGGAAATTTTAAGCTATTCTGGAACATCTAACCTTATATGAGCTTAAACCAATCCAGACCAGCGATCTACCAATTGTTCGTCAGAACTTTTGGAAATGCACGCTCTCCTCAGGTCTTCAATGGAAGTCTGGAAGAGAACGGCTGTGGTAAATTCCGTGATATCGATTCGACGGCTTTATCGTCGATACGTCAGATGGGTTTTAATTATATCTGGCTAACAGGGGTTATCGAGCAGGCAAGTGGCACGGATTATTTGGGACGTCCTGCGGATCCGCCGGATATTTTAAAGGGTCGTGCAGGTAGTCCTTATGCGATTCGCGATTACTTTGATGTTTGTCCGGACTATGCGGTGCATTCGGAGAGGAGACTGGAAGAGTTTTGTGAATTGGTTGATCGATGTCATCAGTCGGGCTTACGCGTGATCATGGATTTTATTCCGAACCATGTCGCGCGGAGTTATCAATCGGATGTTAGACCAGGGCTTTCGTTTGGTGAGGAAGATAAACGCGATGTCTTTTTTGATCGCGATAATCATTTTTTCTATCTCGATGAATCCAGTCCAGGAGGTGGTTCTCCGTTGAAACTTCCAACTGCTGGTATGCCTGGTTGCACTGGGGAGTTCGAGCAGGAGAAAGAGTTTGGGCGTGTCACAGGAAACAACGCTGTAACATGGGCACCATCGGTTCATGATTGGTATGATACCGTGAAGTTGAACTACGGTCATGATTTTACCAAAGGACGCGACACATCTCATTTACCTAAAGCAGATGCAGCGGTGAATACTGTGCCGAAAACTTGGCGGACGATGGATGAGATTCTCGCCTACTGGCAGAAAATGGGAGTCGATGGATTCCGGGTAGATATGGCTCACATGATCCCAATGGAGTTCTGGGCATGGGTTGTTAGAAGAGCACGTAAGCGAAATCCACGGGTTTATTTTGTTGCTGAAGCATATGATTCTGATCCTGCAAAACTCACGGATCAAGATGTGATCGAAGCGCTTCTTCATGCCGGTTTTGATGGTGCGTATGAACATCCAACTTATAAAATCCTACAGGGCATCTATGAATCGGGAAAATGGGCTAACGACCTTGACGGAGAACTTTTGTCGGGTCGGAGATTTCATCAATGCATTCGCTATCTCGAAAATCACGATGAGGTAAGAATCGCGAATCCTCAGCATTGGGGCGGGCAGGGGATGAAGGTCGGAAAACCGGCGGCTGCAGTGATGTTTGGGATGAGTCGCGCGGCGATCATGTTTTACAATGGCCAAGAAATCGGTGAGCCGGCGATCGGAGCGGAAGGTTTTAGTGGGGATGATGGTCGGACTTCGATTTTTGATTACACCGCGATGCCTGAATTTCAGAAATGGGTGAACGACGGGAAGTTCGATGGAGGAAAGCTATCGACGGAGCAGAAGCAACTGCGCCATTGGTATTCAGATTTGTTGCGCGTTCTGCGCGATCCAGCGTTTGAGTGTGGTGAATTGTTTGGGTTGAATTACGCGAATCACGAAAACGTCAACTTTGGTCGCTGCGAGGGTGAATCGGTATCGGGTCACTGGATCTACGCGTTTCTTCGCCATGACAAGAAGAGCGGGCAGGTATTTTTGTGCGTGGCCAATTTCCACCCAGATAGGGATTTAGCGGTGAAAGTTCGGTTCACCGAAGATGCTTTGGTGTTTATGGGTAAGGTCTCGACTGATGCGTTTTCGTGGCGTGGACGGCTAGGTAGTTCATGTGAAATCATGATTTCCGGCGAGGCGATGCTCGCGGAAGGCTTAGAACTAGGGAAATTGCCATCCTGTGGGGCTTGCTATTACGAGTTGAAATAGTCGGCCGTAAGGGTTGAACTAGCTGCCATGGATTTTGAAGCGAAAGCACGATCAGTCATTGAGATGGAAGCGGACAGTCTGCGTGAGATGGCCTCACGGATCGGTCCTGAGTTCGGTGAGGCGGTGCGTTTGATGAGGAACTCGCTGGAAAATCGCGGTAAGGTTGTGATTGTGGGGGTCGGAAAATCTGGAAACGTCGGCCATAAAATTGCGGCGACTCTTAACTCCACGGGCGCGACCGCAGTGGTTCTGAATTCGCAAAACGCGTTGCATGGTGATCTTGGTCTGCTCTCTGATGGCGATGTGGTTCTCGCACTTTCCTATTCCGGTGAGACGGAAGAACTACTCGGTCTTTTGCCGTTTTTAAGAAGCTTTGATATCAAAGTCATCGCTCTCAGTGGTAAGCAAGATTCATCTCTTTCAAGAGCAGCTGATGTTGCGCTAGACACATGGGTGGAACGCGAAGCATGTCCGATGAATCTTGCGCCAACTTCATCTTCAACCGCGATGCTGGTGATGGGTGATGCCTTGGCGATGGTGTTGTTAGAGGCGCGAGGATTTTCAGAAGATGATTTTGCGCGTTATCATCCCGGCGGTTCGCTGGGTCGTGCGCTGCTTTTAAAAGTCGGCGATGTCATGCGGCGTGATGAAAAAATGCCAATGGTAGGGATTTCCGCGCGCGTGATCGATGCTGTGGCGGAGATGAATCGGAGTCGTGCAGGTGCGTGTTTGATTTTGGCTGCCGATGGTAAACTCGCAGGTATTTTCACCCATGGAGATTTTGCGCGAGGCTATGAGAAAAACCCATCGCTAGGTGAATTGCCAGTCGCGGATTTGATGACGCGGAATCCGATTTATCTAACAGAGGATTCACTTGCTGTTGAGGCGGTAAAACAGGTCGGCGAAAAACGCATCGACGATATTGTCGTGGTTAACGCCGAAGGTAAACCGATCGGCTTGATCGATGCACAGGATCTGGCGCGACTGAAATTGGTTTAATGATACGAGTATGGAGCAACTCGATGTCGTGATTGTCGGTGGTGGGCCTGCTGGTTTGCGCGCGGCGGAGGTTGCTGTTTCGGCGGGTCGGTTTGTGACGGTATTCGATGGAAAACCATCCGTGGGGCGCAAGTTTTTGGTGGCTGGTAAAGGTGGGTTGAATCTCACACACGGGGAAGATTTTGAGACTTTTGTTTCGCGCTACGCTGGTGGGGAAATTTGGGAAAGTTTATTAACGGATTTTAAGCCGCAGGAATTACGTGAATGGTCTCACGGTCTCGGGCAGGAAACGTTTCAAGCCACGAGTGGACGAGTGTATCCGAAATCCTTGAAAGGTGCTCCCTTGCTGAGGGCATGGTTGGCGAGGTTGAAATCGTTGGGTGTGGAGATTCGACCCCGACATCTTTGGAGCGGACTACGCGAGGGGAATGTGTTGGTTTTTGAAAACGGCCATGAAGTAGCTGCGAAGGCGATTGTTTTTGCGCTCGGTGGAGGATCGTGGCCGAAGACGGGATCCGATGGAAGATGGTTGGCGAAGTTTCAGAAGTTGGGTTTGAGGTGTGAAAAATTAGTGTCATCGAACTGTGGTTGGGAAGTGGATTGGCCACAGAGATTGTTGGAAAAGGCCGAAGGACTGCCGATGAAAAACATCGTCGTTAAGGTAGGTGATAAAGAAGTGATGGGGGAGTTGTTGGTCACGCGTTACGGTTTGGAAGGAGGAACGGTTTATGCGTTGGGTCGTGAGCTGCGGGGGATGAAGGAGCCTGTTTTAGAAATCGATTTCAAACCGACCTTTTCGAAGCAAGAATTGTTAGATAAGCTGGGTGATACTGGTGGAAATCTTCTCGATCTCGCGACACGACGTTGGAAGTTGAGTGAAGCGGCGCGTGAGGTGATCGGTTTGCAATCGGCGACAAGCGCAGCGGATCTTGTTGAGCGCACCAAAGCTTGTCAGGTTTTTCTCAAAGGTCCTCGTCCCATCGCCGAGGCGATTTCAACCGCCGGCGGAGTTTGTTGGAGTGAGTTGAATGATCAGCTCATGCTCAAGAAATTCCCCGGCGTTTTTATTTGCGGAGAAATGATAGCCTGGGATGCACCGACCGGTGGCTATTTGCTACAGGGTGCTTTTACAACCGGAACGCGTGCCGGCAAATCCGCTGCCAATTTCTAAGTGCTTGGGTTTGGTTTGCCTGAAAATCTTTATACGGAAATAGAAATTCATCTGACGCTTTTACAATTATTGTCGTGGCCGTGACAAAGATTGTAAAAGAGGGCGCTTTGGTTGGGGTGCAGTGTTGATTTATTGCAGGGGGGGTAACGGGGGCTGTGTGGTAAGAACTGCGGGGGGTGGTAAGTGGTAAGTTCACCGCAGAGGCGCAGAGGTCGGAGGGGGACGCGGAGGAAATAAATGACAGATGTGTTTAAAAATTCCACTGGAGTCCGGCGCCACAGTGGAAGAAATCTTCTAACAGCGCATCGCCGGGCGCGGTGGCTTTTTTGTCAATTGCCCAACTGTAAGTGGTGTGGGCGATGAGTGAGAGGGATTTTGTGAGGACGTATTCGTAGCCGATTTGGAGGGCGAAATGGTTTGCTCCGTCGTGGCCGTCTGAGACGTAGCCTTGGTTAATTCCGAAGATGGATGACAAGGTTACGCTGAATGGTTCGGTGATTTCGAATTCGCGTGAGGTGGAGAGTTCGGCAAAATATCCATCGGCATCGAACGAGTGATAGATGTCAGCGGAGAGTTCGATTTCGCCAGGCAAGCCGGTCCAAGTGATACCAGTTCCGATTTCGTCGTCGTGGCTGCCATCGAAGGGAAAGATGTAATGCGTGTAGCCAATGTGGGCTTCGAAATCACCGAAAGTTTGGGTGAGTGCGAAGCTGAGTTGAAGTTCATCGTAAGACTGATTCGGAGATTTTCCATACCAGAGGCCCGCAGCGAAATGTTCGAGTCCAAACTCAAAACTACTGGCCCAGATCGAATCTCCATTTAGGGCATCGCGACCTTCCGAGAAATAGCGACTTTCCAATCCGGTGTGGATGTGGAACTCAAGGTTTTCATGTGCGTGTGGACGATCGAAGGGTTGCTGTGGTTCCGATTGATGGGCAAATGCCATTGATGCACCAGAGGCATAAATCGCAACGAAGATACTGTGGAATTTTAGTTTCATCTTTTGTGAGTTTTCTTGGCTTCGAAGTCGACGGCTTTTGGATCGAAGTGTTCCGGGATATAGCCCGGATGTGCCCATTCGATTTCTCCGGCAGCGGCCATCATGTATTGGAAGGCTCCGCCGAAATCCTCAGGTGGGCAGGCGCGTTCTCCTGCGATCATTTCTGGACCGCTTGCGGTTTCACTTTCGACACGTTTTTCAAAGACAACCTCATGAATCCATTCATCTGCAAAATCGTAACGGTAAAGCATCCGCATCGGCAGGCGCTTACGGCCAATATAATCGGCGACCGTCAGAAGAAGTTCATCTTGAAATTCACCAAGTGTCTGATCTTGTAAACCAACTGGACCAATCACATCGACGAGGCGTTTGCCTTTACCGTGGCGGAATTCGTGAGGGTGTTTGTTTTCCCATCCCATCGCAGCTTGAATTGCATCGCTCAACTGCAGGAAGTTAACCGAAGTATCGATGGAGAATTGTCTCCAGATTTTAGGTTGGATGCCGTAGGTAAAAACTTTGACTACGACTCGTTCGGATCCGCTCTTTTTGGCCATGGTGTTTGAATAGTGAATGATGAATAGTGAATAGTGAAGAGTGAAAAATGGATTGTGGGAGATTGAGCTTAGCTTTCACTATTCACTATTCATCATTCACTATTTAATTACGCCTCGCGGATTGCTCGGATGGCGGCGGACATGTCTTTGGCACCGAAGGTGGTCGATCCTGCGACCATGACGTTGGCTCCGGCTTTGGCGCTGATTGCGGCAGTTTCTGCACTGATGCCGCCATCGACTTGGATGTGGTAACTTAGGTTGTGCTCTTTGCGATAGGCCGCGGCATGTTCGACCTTGCTCATCATTTCATTCATGAATGGCTGTCCTCCGAAGCCGGGGACGACTGTCATGACAAGCAAGAGATCAATTTGATCGAGAAACGGAACGACCTCGGAAAAGGGAGTTGCTGGATTGAGCGAGAGCCCAGCTAGGCAGCCCGCTTCACGGATGCGCTTGAGTGTATCAGCAACGTCGTGATCGGCCTCAACATGCACCGTGATGCAATCCGCTCCGGCGGCGACGAAACGGGAAAGATAATGATCGGGGCGCGAAATCATCAGGTGAACATCGAGGAAGATGTCGTTGGTTTCATGAACCGCCTGCACCATCGCAGGGCCGAATGAGATATTATCTACGAAATGACCGTCCATGACATCAAGGTGAAGCCAATCTGCTCCGGCATTGATGGCGCGAGTGGTTTCTTCGCCGACTTTGGAAAAGTTAGCGGCAAGCAAGGAGGGCGCAATTACGCGGTCGAGGTAAGTCTTGGGAATCACGGCATCATGGAAGCATGAGGGAGCGAGATGGGAAGAAAAAATCGAAGCGATGCGGGATTGAAGATTGTTGCTTGTTATTTGAGTGTAGCTAAAACCCATCTAGATGAGCGAAGAATTGATCATAGACCTCCACAGCGATGCCCATTTCATGCAGCAGGCGATGCGTGAGGCGCAGAAGGCGTATGCGGCATCAGAAGTTCCGGTTGGGGCGGTGGTGGTGCATGAGGGGAGAATCATTGGTCGCGCTTGGAATCAGGTGGAGACGTTAAAGGACGCGACGGCCCATGCAGAGATGTTGGCTTTGACGGCGGCGCAGCAGGCTTTGGGTGATTGGCGGCTGGAAAAATGCACGCTTTACGTAACCAAAGAGCCGTGTCCGATGTGTGCGGGGGCGATTGTGCACTGCAGGCCGGATCGGGTGGTATTTGGTTGTAGCGACCCAAAAGCCGGTGCGGCTGGTGGCTGGATCAATTTATTGGATTCGAATCCGCCCTTAAATCATCGCTGTGAGGTGACGGCTGGAGTGATGAGTGAAGAGTCATTGGCCTTGTTGCAGTTGTTTTTCCGAGAAGCTCGTCAGCGCAACAAGATGAATGAATCTTGAAATTACTAACTTTCAACATTCGTTGATTCAGCACGCTTTCTCTCAAACTTATAAAATTCCATTTCTAGTCAGCTTTTTGGCCGCCATACCAGTAGACACAGTCAATTACTCGACCACACGAAGCCACTCAGGCAATGAACCTGTAACTCCAGCTAGACGAGGATTTGCTTCCCATTGATTGGCGTTTCCAAGGATGCGATAACCGATGCGTTTCAGGCTGTCTTTGGCGTTTTGGTTAAGAGGTCGAGTGTAACTGAGTCGATCGCCCTCTCTCTTGGGTTCGAACGACCATGAGAAGACGATACGTAAATCGACTATTCCCGGTTTATCGTCATAAGTTCGAGTTTCGCCGAAACGTAGATCAGCGATCCAAATTCCGTTGGCGTGGGGTCTGGCAATCCACCAGCCATTTGAAAACCAATCGAGGGTTTTGATTTCTCGTTCGTTCATAAAGGGAGCGACGATTTCTTTTTGTTTTGGATAAACCGTCCAGCGAATTGGTTTTGAGGGTAGATCAAATACCGAGCGGTAGCCGACCCATAATTCTTTATCACGATCCACGACTGAACGCCAGAGGAGGATGTTGAAGGCGGTTGTGGATTCGATGCGGCGGTTGTATTCGATTTCACGGCGTGCGAGGTCGGCATCAAATGAGGAGGAGGCATAAAACTTCATGGCGAAGCTAAGTAGCACATAGGTGCTGCTGATACCGAGGCCCCATTTGAGGATGCGGGCGCGTTTGGTTTCCTGTTTTTTGGAGCGGTAAAAAGCTAGCCATGTTAGGGAAACGATCAGTGGCAGAGTGTAGAGCGGATCGATGATGAAGAGATTATTGAAGGCGATACGATCGTTAGAGAGCGGCCATAGCACGGAGGTTCCGTAAGTTGTGAAACAATCAATCAGGACATGTGTGAGCCAAGTGAGAAAGACAAAGACACCGGCGCGTGTGGGTGTGACTTTTTCTGTTTTCCAGAGATTGGAGAGAGGTTTTGCAAGAGCCAGACTAGCGATGACCATGCAGACAATAGAATGGCTCGCTCCGCGATGAAATGCGATACGCTGGGCGGTATCTTGCAGTGGCGAAAAAATGACATCAAGGTCGGGGATCGTTCCTAACAGCGCTCCCCAGAGGATGGCACGATTACCGATTTTTTTACCGAGGGTTGCCTCGCCGATCGCGGCGCCAAGTGCAGCTTGTGTGATCGAATCCAATCAGGAAAAAGGGTTATCTTGGTTTTTGGGGAGGGTTAAGAGTTTTTCCAAACTCATTCCAAAGTAATCGGGTGATGTTGGACGATAGCGCGATCTCAGCATCTTCTACCACTTCGGGGGCTGGGTTGTAGGAAGTGGATTTCGCAAGTTGTCCGCGGATGAGGTTGAAAATGGTTTTGAGTAGCTCTTCGCGAAGTGTATCGGGATTATTCGATGTGAACGAAAGGGCATCGGTGGATGGATTTTTTTTATCTCCACTAGTCAGCCACAAAGCGACAGGAGTGGGAGCGTCATTGACGCGGATGCTTTCCCCGATGTTGAGTTCGACAGAACATTGGATGAGTCCGGAAGAAGAGCGCTCAACTTCTTGGGTGATGTTCTCCATGATATCAGGAAGAATTTTTGCAAATCTTTGCCCAGTGCCGATGTGGATCACGATGGGATGAGCGACCTTTGGATTTTGGTTCCAAGCAGGCAATGTTGGGCTGATGCGTCTGATATTTTGCAGAGCGAGGTAGATTTGTTGAGGAGTGGCTTGCGATAGATCGAGCACCCGCTCGCAGGCGAGCAACGAACGTTGTAGAGCGTTTTGTTTTTCTAGTTCGATCGCGAGTCTAAGTAACTTAGCGGCACCATCCGGAGCGAGTTCCGAGTAAGTATCGAGTTTTTTCGGTGGGCTAAGATCGCCAATGCTCATTGTGTTTTGATAAACGACTGATGGGTCATTGGCGGATTGATCGATATTTGTGAGAGTGGGAGTGGCGACAGCGATGATCTCTGGCTCCGTTTTTGAAATGGGTAATGAGGCGATGGTTCTCTTGCGGATCTCCTCAAGTTTCACATCGGATGGAGGAGTCAGGAAATCGATATCACGGGTGCTTGCCCACCAGACGATCAAGACGACGAGGAGAGAGCTTGGGATGGTGATGTAATAGGGAATACGCATGAACGCTCAAGCGAAAACTTAGAGATGGATCTCTGGAATGGAACAAAGAAAAACCCCCATCAGCAAAAATATGCGGATGGGGGTGAAATTCTAAAAGCTGATCTGAAGATTAATCAGCGCTTTTTACAAGGAGAGCACGTTTGCCAACGCGATCGCGGAGGTAATGAAGTTTTGCACGGCGGACTTTTCCTTTGGTGACGACTTCGATTTTGGCGATACGTGGGGTGTGTAGAGGGAAAACACGCTCAACGCCTTCGCCGTAGGAGATTTTACGAACGGTGAAAGCTGAGTTAATGCCGCTGCCGCCTTTAGCGATAACGATACCGGCGAAGATCTGAACGCGCTCTTTTCCGCCTTCAACTACGCGGCAATGGACTTTGATAGTGTCGCCAACGTTGAATGATGCAACGTCTTCCTTGAGTTGCTCTTGTTCGATTTTCTTGATGATATCCATGATCGTATTTGCGGAAAAAGGTGTTGGTAGTGGCGGTGCGGCGGTTTACCGAACGCGCGGGGCGAGATGGCTATGGTGTGTGTGGAGGTTTTGCAAGGCTGAAGTTTAAAATTTGAGTAATAAACTGCATATTTTTGTCATGAGGGGGTTGAAGACTTGGAAGGGCTTCTTTCATACAGGGAGGGAGGAGAATCGGGAGGAGAGGAGTAAAATCCTCCTAATTACAAATAACTAATAACGAATAACTATTTATTATAAACCGCTTTGGGGTCGAAGGAGAGGTCGGTCTGGGTGAATTTGAGGGCAGCAGGGGTTCCTGGGGTGATTTTCCGGTAAAAACAGGAATCTCGCCCAGTGTGGCAGGCTCCGGCGCCGTTTTGATCAACCATGAGAATCAGGGCATCTTGGTCGCAGTCCGTGCGGATTTCGACGATTTTTTGGGTGTGTCCGGAGGTTTTGCCTTTGTGCCAGATTTCTGACCGCGAACGTGACCAATAAACAGCCTCACCGCATTCGAGCGTCAGCTTGAGGGATTCCGCGTTCATATAGGCGAGCATCAAGGGCTCTTTGGTTGAGGCATCGATCGCTATGGCGGGGATTAAGCCATCGACGTCGAATTTCGGGGCGAAATCCGTGGATTCCTCGATTTGAGCTTTGTCTTTGCGTTCGGAAAATGGATTAGGTGACGACATGTCGGGCGAAAGTAGGTTTCGAATCGGAAACTTCAATCGGAAACATTGAACTCAGGATTCAAGGGGTGATGAGTGTGATCATCGGAAAATAGTTCCGGTAGCGAGTGGGATCGCGCGTGATCAGAGGAATTCCGAGTGCTGCAGCATGGGCTCCAATGAAAAAATCTGCTAAAGGTGAGGTTTTTGTGCCGCCAGTTTCGCGATATTTTCTAAAAGCATGCGATGCTAGAAACAATGCTTCACGTGGTAGTTCAGAATATCCTAATTCGATGGTTTCTAACATCTTATCGACTTCCTCTGGTGAGGTTTGTTGATAGCACAATTCAGCATAGATGATGGGATTGATACGGGCGTCTTCAAATTGACTGAGGGTATCTACCGACCAATCCACCCAGACAGGATCGTCTCGGACGATGTCGATGATGATATTGCTATCAACTAAGACGAAGGCTGCATCAGTCATCTGATCTAAGTTCCTTCATGATTTCATCTGTGGATTTGGCTTGGAATCGATCTTCCCAAATTCCTATAACAGCTTTTAGACGGCGTCGGCGTTCTTCGATTTCGGCTTTCTGTTCTGAGGGTGTTTGTTTCTCTTCGAGACTTCTGGCGAGGATGTCGCGTGCCTCGGCTTCCATGGAGCGTTGATGACTTGCTGCGCGGAGTCGGAGTTTTTGTTTTACGCCTTCATCTAGGTTCCGAATGGTAAGGGTCGAGCTCATGTAAGAAATGCTAGCACTGATAGCATTGCTGTCAAGTTGCGTGTTAATTTATGAATCAAGGGCGCGGAGGCGTTCCAGAAGCGGCGGGTGTGAGTAGTCGAGGATCACCCGGAGCTTTTGTGGAGCGGGGTGGGAGAGGTGGTCTGAGGACAGTTTTTTGAGGGCGGTCGCGAGGGCTTCGGGAGTTCTGGTGGATTTCGCGGCGTAGGCATCGGCTTCGAACTCGTGTCTGCGTGACCAAGCGTTGGCTAGAATAGTCAGGATTTTTGAGGCAGGTTCGAGCAGGATGGTGAAGAACACGAGTCCGGTGTGGGTAGAGATGGTTTTTACGAAAAATGCATCGTGAAGGAGTCGGGCGAAGGATCCGCTTTTATCGGTAGCAAGGCCGATGAGGAAAAAGATCAGAGCCATCTGAAGGATACCGACGAATAGGCGTTGCTTGATATGTCCGAGTCGGAAGTGACCGATTTCGTGTGCGAGGATGGCGAGGAGTTCTGGGATGCTAGATTTTTCGATGAGAGTATCGAACAGAGCGATTTTCTTATGTTTTCCGAAACCTGTGAAATAAGCGTTGGCTTTGGTGGAGCGTTTGGAGCCGTCGATGATGAAAACGCCCTCGAGTGGAAAGCCGCAGGAAGTTCCGAGTTCTTCGATTTTGGTGCGGAGTTCGCCTTCCGGCATGGGGGTGAATTTATTGAAGAGGGGGAGAATGAAAGTGGGAGCTAGGTAGGTGAGCAGGAGTTGAACGGCGGTGACAAATGCCCATGCCCAGATCCAAGCGTTAGGAACTTCCTGAAAAATCCAAAGGATTCCGGCGATGATGGGTAATCCTATGATGGAAGCAAGGAACAGTCCTTTGATGCGATCTACAATAAAGGTCTTGGGTGTAGATTTGTTGAAACCAAACTTTTCCTCGATGCCAAAAGTCTCATGCCAATCAAATGGAATTGAGATGAGGTTTTGACCGATAAATAGGACGGCTAGGAAAATGATTCCTGATACGATTTCGTTTTCAGAAAATGAGCGTGCGAGATTGTCTAAAAAAGGAAAGCCGTGAAGGAACCAGAAGCAGAGAAGGACGGTAAGTGAGAAAGTGGACTTCAGGATGTCGAAGCGTGAATTAACGTGCAAATAAGCGCGGGCTTTCTCTAATTTTTCCTGGTCCATCATGCCATTGAGTTCTTGTGGGGCAGTTGATGGAAAGGTTTTGATGTTGAGTAGAGTGGCAATAAATTCGAGATTCCAGAGTAGGAAAAGTGAGATGACTATAATGATGGTGAGCATATGGTTTTAAGTTTTAGATTTTAAATTCAAAGGAAGGGCATTCGCGCTGTTCTAGTGCTTCGAGATTTAAAGGTTAAAGTTTTAGCGCTGAATGAGGTTGAAGATGGGCGGTGCGGCTTCTTTCCAAGAAATAGCGACAGCGGCTTGAACAACAGCGTCTTCATCGTCACGGCGGTGAAAGATACCTGATGAACGGAGGCGTTTTGCGCTGGTGAGGATGGCGTTGATTTCTGGGGCGATGCTTAGGTAAGAGAAAACGGCTGTTAATGCGGTTGTTAGTAGGAAAACCGCGACTCCGTAGGCTGGTGGAATACGCCCGACAATCACACCAAGAATGACCACCATGGCAGCAAGCGGTGGGACAGCCATGCCAAAGCGGCGAGTGCCTTCACGTGATGCGGCGGCTTTCGGTTCGTTCACGTGCCATTCTGCTAGGGCATTTTTTCTGAATAGATCCGCTAAAACGATGACATCGCAAGAAGGGTATGCAGGGAGATGCTCATTGCCAAAATTTTCTTTCCACTTCTCTAAATCACAGCGATATTGATTTTTTGCATTGGATTTCAGAACACGAAATCCTAGCCACCAACGCAGACCAAAAGTGATGAGGATGGGAATAACAGAAATGAGGATGAGGAGTCGCGACACGAGAGAAAAATTTTTCTTTTGGGAGTTGATGGATGAAGTCGGTTACCGCATCTAAGACTTCATTTAATGCGTTAGGTGTTAGGTTGGGGTTTCAGATGTAATACGGCAACGGGATGTTCGCTTTTTGAATTGATCTTGGTGTAGCCATCGATTTCTGCCGTATAGGTGGGATGCGGCGGCAAGAAGATCATGCGATCAGCGCAAGAAATGGCAAATAGGCAGGGAATGACGTAAATGGAACCGAGAAAGATAAACGGCCGCTTCCAGCTCCACGTTCCGATTAGTAAGCGTTTCCAGTTCATTTAAGAGTGAAGAGTGAAGAGTGAAGAGTGAAGAGTGAAAGAAGAGTTAGTTATAACTAGCTATTTTATTATGGCGAAGGCGAAATGAACCAGACGGAGCTAAGTGGAGTAAGCATTAAATTTTTCACTCTTCATTATTTATCATTCACAATTCGATCTCAAGGCCATGGATGACGTGGGTAGCGACCCGCGAGTTCCTTTTTCATCTGTGGGTAGCCGTTTTGCCAGAAATTCGGAATGTCTTTGGTCATTTGCCACGGACGTTGGTTGGGTGCGAGGATGTGGACGAGTAAAGGAATGCGGCTAGAGGCGATCGTGGGCGTGGTTTGTGTGCCGACGAGTTGTGCAAGTTTGGCAGAGAAAAACGGATCGTTTTCGGATGAGTAAGTAATTTTTGCTGAGTGACCGGAAGCGAGGTGAATGCGTTCTGGGCAATGGGTATCTAAGAGGTAGCGTTGGTGAGATGAAAGCCAATCGTTTAGCACAGGCCAGACGGGGGCGTCTTTGATTTCTTTGTAGCTGATCGAGCCGTGGCAGATTTGGGATATAGCCGCAATGCGATCCTCCTCCGTCCAAGTCGGCAAACCGAGCTCCGGCATCCATTTAGAAATGCAAGTGAGGCGATGGGTGAATTGATCAACCTGTGCATCCCAATATTTCAACACTAACTCTCCGGAGAGCACACGCTTCGCTAAAATTTCCGCCGCTGCATCGAGTGAGATATCCTGATCTGACTCTCTGGATTCGAGGACAAGATCGCGGAATTTTTTCTGTTGGATTCGAGTGACTCTTCTGCGGGTTTCATCGTAGTTCGCACCATCGATGGTTTGGATTTCATCGGGAAAAAGTTCTTCTAACCATGAGAGTTCGATGCAAGTCGCGAGACGAAGATGAGTGATGACCTCACGAGCTTCGACTTCAGTGATTTCAGAAGCAACAAATGCGGTGGCGTGACGGGCACAGGAAATATCATCAAGTTTTCCGCGGCGATTTCCAACCAACCGACAAGCGAGATTTCCTTGGGAGATGCGGACGGCGAGTTGATCGGAGAAGGCGGCGAGGACGGATTTTGCTACGGCTTCGCGGTGCGCGTGAAAGTCGATCGTTTGCGATGCGGATTTTGGAAATAAATCTAACAATCGAGAGAAAATTTGGGCTGTGTCTTTTGAACCGCGAGCATGGATGCCGAGATCTGCGAGGCGGCGTGCGTCGAAGTTCATCGCATCGGCAGATTGAAATGCGCGGTATTCACCAGCGAAGTCGGTGGGATCGTCGGGTAAGATAAAATCTTTGCGACTGGTAGATTGTTTGCCTTTTGCAAAAATGCCCTCACCTTGAACCACAGCGGCGATGAAGGCAGTTTCTGCCAGGCAATCATGATGGAGGCCGGCGAGTAGAAGTCTGGCAAAGCGGGGTTCAAGCGGGATGGTAGCCATTTCACGACCGATATCGGTGATTGTTCTATCGGCATCGATGGCGTGGAGATCGTGAAGAAGTTGGTTCGCGTTTTGGAGCGCGGTAGCGGTTGGTGGATTAAGCCAGCGGAACGTATCGGGTTCGTGGATTCCTGATGCTTTGAGTAGAAGGATGGCTTCAGATAAATCAATGCGATGGATTTCTGGAATTTCAAATGGATCGCGGCGTGCGTGGTCGGCGGTGGACCAGAGACGGAGGCATCGACCCGGTGCGGTGCGTCCTGCGCGACCCGCGCGTTGATCCGCAGCGGCACGTGAAATTTTACGGATGTGAAGTGTGTTGATGCAACGGCGCGGATCAAAATGTGAGGTGCGGGCGGTTCCGGAATCGATGACTGTGCGGACTCCTGCGATGGTGAGAGAGGTTTCAGCGACGTTGGTGGAAACGATGATTTTCGGACGGTTTGAGGGACGGATGGCTTTTTCCTGATCAGCGGGTGGCAGGGCGGAGTAGAGGGGGTAAATGTCGTAGGGTTTTGCAGCAGGAAGATGTTCGATGAGTTCGATCGCGCGTCGGATTTCGTGGGTTCCGGGTAAAAAAATCAGGATGTTTCCGGGATCGGGGAGTGCTAGCGCATCACGGGTGAGCAGGGTGATTTGTTCCCAGATCGGAACTTCACGTGCTGGGCCTGCTTGGCGGTGGTTTTCTGGTGGGCGATGAGGCCGATGCAAAATTTCCACAGGAAATGTGCGACCACCCGCTTTGAGCTGGGTGACCGGCATCATGTATTGAGCGAGGTTGTCGGTTTCCAAAGTTGCCGACATGACGATGAGGCGAAGATCGGGTCGCTCGTTTTCCTGAAGATTCAAGCAACGACCCAGGGCTATATCGACGGCGAGCCGGCGTTCATGAAACTCATCGAAGATCACGGCGGAAATACCATCCAGCGTCGGGTTGTCCTGAAGCATGCGTTGGAATACGCCATCGGTGAGATAGAGGATTTTGGTATCGGAGCCGTAGCGGGTATCGAATCGAACCGCGTAACCGGTTTCTTTTCCGAGTGGAGTATTGCGGTTTTGTGCAACGAACCCAGCGAGCAGTCGTGCAGCCATGCGGCGGGGCTCGATGACGATCACACGTCCGGTGATTTCCGGAAGGTCAGCGATGATGCCGGGAACTTCGGTGGATTTTCCTGAGCCAGTTGGAGCAGTCAGAAGTATGCGTTGATTACCCGATGCTGCCGAACGTAAAGAATCGGCGATTTCGTGAATGGGTAATTGAACGTCGGACACGTGGGAGAAATATCGGAAGTGTGGCAGTTGATAAACTCCAATCGCAATTAAGAATCCACGGATGCTTTATGATGCAAAAGGATGGCGAATTATCACGCTCTGCTGGTTAAGGTGTTGGGATGCTGTGGTTTTCATGAAGCGATGGGTGTTAGGCAGGCTTTGCTAAAACCTACACCGAGTAGGAAAGAGTATCGTATGGAGCCAGCTCGCATGACTAGCTTCTGAATGCTTAGGAGTTATTCTCCAATATCTGGATAGGATCCTAAAATTTTCACCATCGAGCAATGATTCGCGA
Source organism: Luteolibacter sp. (assembly GCA_044375585.1). Classification (GTDB taxonomy): domain Bacteria; phylum Verrucomicrobiota; class Verrucomicrobiia; order Verrucomicrobiales; family Akkermansiaceae; genus Luteolibacter. The sequence goes on along the minus strand of JBILMI010000022.1, from coordinate 2,125 downwards.
GATCGGCAAGGGCCTTGGAAACATTTTCGTCTTCACAGTGACCTGAAAGATCGACGTGGAATATATACTCCCAATCTTTCCGTTTCGATGGTCGAGATTCAATTTTCGAGAGGTTGATATGGAGATGCTCGAATGATTTCAGGGCGTTAACCAAAGAGCCGGGTCGGTCGTTAATAGCGAATAAGATCGAGGTACGGTCGTTGCCGGTTGGTGGACAGGTTTTTTCACCGATGACTAAGAAGCGCGTGGTATTCGTTGCGCGATCTTGGATGGCGGTTTCAAGAAGAACAAGACCATGGATCTCTGCTGCGAGTGCTCCACCCAGTGCAGCGGCGCCCTCTGCGGATTTTTCTTTTGCGAGTGCAGCTGCTTTGGTGGTGGATGAGACTTCGACGAGGTCGGCGTGCGGAAAGTTTTTCAAGATCCAGTTGCGGCACTGCCCGAATACTTGAGGATGCGAATAAAGGGTCTTGATCTCCTCACGTGAGATCGCCGCCATCAGGCAGTTTTCAATTCGAAGTAAAATCTGCGCACAAATGTGGAGTGTGGAATCGACGAATAAATCCAGCGTGTGGGAGACGGCTCCCTCTGTGGAATTTTCAATCGGGACGACACCGTAATCGGCTTGGCGACGTGCAACTTGATCGAATACATCGGAGAAATTCGGCTGCGGTGAGTAGTTGACTGAATGCCCGAATTTTTTGATCGATGCCTGATGAGTCCAAGTTCCCTCAGGGCCTAGGTAAGCGATTTTTAGATCATCCTCTAATGCAAGTGCGGCGGACATGATTTCACGATAGATCGCACGAATGGATTTTTCCGGAAGACGACCTTGATTGAGCGAAATCAGACGATCTAACAAAGCTTGTTCGCGTTCAGGGGCGTAGATTTGTAAGCCATCGCGTTTCTTAATCACTCCAACTTCGTGAACCAGATCGGCACGTTGCGAGAGAAGATTGAGAAGATCTTGATCGATGAAGTCGATCTGCTTGCGAATATCATCTAGGCTCATGATGCGTCAGTGGAAGTAATGGATTCGGACTCGGTTTCTTCGATGGATTCGCTTGATGCAGCTGCGGCAGGAGTTCCTGCTTCGGTGTCTTCGAATTTTAATTCCGAATCATCAACTTTGGTTTCTGTGGTTGGCTCAGGAAGTTTGATACGACGGAGCTCCGATGCGTTAGGAAGTTCGTCGATGCTGTTGATACCGAAGTGCTCGAAGAAAAGATCTGTGGTCAGGTAGAGTAGGGGACGACCCGGTAGATCAGCGCGACCGCCGATACGGATGAGATCGCGATCGAGAAGTTTCTGAATCATGCCATCGCATGAGACACCGCGTACCGCTTCGATTGCTGCTTTTGTGATGGGCTGACGATAAGCGATGATGGCGAGCGTTTCCATCGCAGGACCAGACAGGCGCTCGGGTTTTCTGCCAGGGAATAGATTGCGAACGAAATCGCCGAAATCCGATCGGGTGTAAATTTTCCAGCCCTTGGGTCTATCTAAGATCATGAAGGCACGCTCCGAATCTTGGTAAAACTTGTTAAGCGACACAACGGCCTCAGCGACTTGTTCTGAAGTGGTTTGTGCCAATGCGGTCAGCCACTCAGCTAAGGGCGTTGGGGTAGAGCCTTCTTCGGTTTCACGTAGCAGGACATCTTCAGCTTCGGCGACGCGGGCGCGAATGAGTCGTGCTATTTCTTCCGAAGAAAGGGGCTCTTGGGAAGCGATGAGTAGGGATTCAAGAATGGCAGTTAGTTGCATGTCGGGTGGGCAGAATAGGGAAGGCGCGATGCATTTCAAGCTCCACGGAACAGAAGGAAAAGGAAAGATATTTTAGGGAATATGAAGTTTCCCCTTGAAGTAGTTGAAATGAAGAGCTAATCCACCGCCCCCTAATCAATGTTCTGAAGACTCAGGATTTTGTCCTTTATTCATCCATTTTCCCCATAAATATCCCATCATGGCTGCTAAAAAAACTACCAAAAAGACCGCAAGTAAATCGCCTGCCTCTAAGCCTAAATCTAAACCGGCCGCGAATAAAAAGCCTGTAGCTAAAAAAACGGTGAAGAAACCGGCCGCTCCGGTTAAGAAAGTAGCACCAGTTAAGAAAGCAGCACCAGCT